>NZ_NXLS01000001.1:300000-388198 GCF_003364315.1 Helicobacter ganmani
TATTATTAAATGCAATCGTTACTTGCGTATAATCAAAAATTGCTCCTTTAGCAAATAATGCCTTAAACCAAGGTTGTGTCCAAATTACAATACAAATAATCAACAAAATAAAGGGCATCCAAGCTTTCACGACAACACCCAACTCCAATTGGGTATTATTTGAAAAATTTGTCTCATTATCTAATCTAAAGATATTGCTAGGCTTCCAAACTTTCAAAAATAAAGTAGTGCAAGCTAAAGAAACAATAGCAGATACAATATCAGGCAACTCTGCACCTAGAAAGTTTGAACTCAAGAATTGCGTTCCAGTAAAAGAAACCGCTGCAACGAAAATTGCGGGGAAAGTCTCTTTTACTCCTTTGAATCCGTCCATCAAAAAAACGATAAAAAATGGCACAGTGAGACTTAACGGGACAAGCATTCGCCCAACCATAGCAGAAACAGCGTGTTGATCAACACCTACAAGATTGCACATTGCAATAATTGGAATCCCAACTGCACCAAATGCAACGGGAGCGGTATTTGCAATCAAACAAAGTCCTGCGGCATAAAGAGGCTTCAATCCAAGCCCAACTAAAAGCGCGGCAGTAATTGCAACAGGTCCCCCAAACCCAATCGCACCTTCAAGAAAAGAACCAAAGCAAAAACCAATCAAAATAACTTGGATTCTATGATCGGGCGTAATGCTCATCACGCTTTGTTTAATCACTTCAAAAGAACCAGATTTCACTGAAAGCTTATAGAGAAAAATGGCGGCGATAATAATCCACGCGATAGGCCACATTCCTTGCGCAAAACCTTGCACAAAGGACGCACCAATCAAAGAAAAAGGCATTCCATAGACAAAAAAAGCCACTGCACTTGCAACAATCACGGTAATAAATCCCGCTTGATAACCTTTAAGTTTAAAAGTTAGCAAACATAACAAAAAACATAAAATTGGAATAAAAGCCACCGCCGCACTTAAAAATATATTCCCTAGCGGATCAGTTATTTGTTGCCACATACATTCCTCCAAAAATTTAATTTAACTTGATTAGTTTATTCAAATTTTATTTTAAGAATAATTAAATAATTTGTTTTGAAAGAATTAAGTTCTTAAATTTAAGCAAAAAAGTAACATTTTTCTTTAATTTTTATAAAGCAGGATTTATTAGAGTATTTTACTAAAACGAATGCAGGAGAAGGAATCCTTAAAGATTCCTAAAGATTACAAGATTGCATATTTGATAGAAATACATGCTTCTAAGCTCGCAAGCTCATTCAATACTTCTTGAGAAACAACATCATCTACCACAATCAAAGCCAATGCTTCTTTTTTGTAACGTCCCAAACGAAAATCGGCAATATTGATATTATGTTTTGCCAAAGTCGTGCCAACAAATCCAATAACACCGGGAGTATCATCATTTCTAAATAAAATCATCTTTCCCTTTGGTTCAATATCTAATGCAAAATTATTAATATTGACAATTTTTGGCGTAGATTCGTTAAAGACGGCTCCGCTGACACTAAATTCACCATTTTGAGTAAGTAAAGTCAGCTTAATTTGATTTTTATAGGCACTTTGCGATTCTTTTCCTTCTAGTTTCACTTCAATGCCTCTTTCTTTAGCAACATAAGGTGCATTGACATAATTGACTTTATCGCCAATCGTTGCATTAAGGATTCCAACTAATGCAAAGGTGGAAAGCGAAGCAAGATAATCTCTAATCTCTCCCTCCGCTTCTAAAGTAATGGAACGCACTTCATCTTTATTGATTTGAATCGCAAAAAATGCCATTTTTTGCACAAGCTCTAAATAGGCTTTCATAAAGCTTGGTAATTCATTTTCTTTGATGGGCAAATTCAGTGCATTGGGGAAACTTGAACCGCGTGCAGCCTCAAGAGCAGCTTCCGCTGCTTGGATAGCAATTTTTTCTTGAGATTCTAAAGTATTTGCACCAATATGCGGCGTTACATAAATATTTTTTAAATCTAATAATTTATTTGAATTCCCCGGTTCTTTGGCAAAAACATCAATCCCTGCAAACCTAATTTTGCCCGATTCTAATGCCTCATAAAGTGCTTCTTCGTTATACAAACCTCCACGTGCGCAGTTAATCAAAATCACACCATCTTTCATTTTGGTAATTTGCTCTTTATTAATAATATTAATGGTTTCTTTGTTTTTTGGCGTATGAATCGTGATAATATCACAGCTTAGAATCTCATCAAAGTTTCTTGTGTATCCAATACCCAAATCTGTGGCTTTGGTTGGATTAATATAAGGGTCATAAGCAATCACTTCCATTTCAAAAGCTTTCATACGTTTGCCTACCCTACTACCAATATTCCCAAAACCAATGATTCCGAGTTTTTTATCTTTCAATTCTGTTCCATACCAATCTTCTCGCTTCCATTTACGCTCCACTTTTAGTTGTGCATTGGCTTCAGGAAACCTACGAATCGTATTTAAAATATGAGCGCAAGTCAGCTCTACTGCAGCAATGGTATTTGCAGTTGGAACATTCATTACTACTACACCTTTTTTGCTAGAATTTTCAATATCTACATTATCTACCCCCACTCCTGCACGCACAACCGCACGCAATTTTGTTGCAGATTCCAAAAAGTTCATATCCACATCTGTTGAACTCCTAGTAATTGCCACATCTGCTCTATACAACTCTTTTTTTAATTCCTCTTTAGGCAAACTCGCCAAATTCAACATTTCTACTTCTATGTCTTTTGACAACAAATCCAAACCACTTTGATGAATATGATCACACACAACAATCGTATATTTTGCCATTAAAACTCTCCATTTTAAGATTTAGATAAAGTATAATTAATTTCGTAATGTCTTAGTTTTTCCAAAACACTACGGAGATAATTTTCATCTTCTGTTGCAACCACAAGAGAAATACTCTCACCAATTTTATAATAAGAATATTCTATATTGTATGCTCCTAAGACTTGATTGATACAAAAAAATTGATAATCGTTAATAACTCCCACAGAAACTCTAAAAATTTCTTTAGAACTTTGTTTAAGCTCATCTGCAAAAAGTAATTTAACCTGCAACTCTGAAGCTGGATAAATAAACTCACGTTCATCTTGTCCCGATAATCTATCAAGCCAATCTGGCATTTCAAGTGGTTTCGTCTTATTATCATCAAATTGCGCAAGCTCATAAGGATTAACTTTTGGCAAAGAATAGACATTCATTGCATCAATGTAATTACGAATCAAAACAAACAATAATATACAAGTTAAGAAAGAAAAAATTCCAATCAAAACTCTTACTTGCATATTATTTCCATTCTAAGACTATTGGATTTGGTCTTTTATAATATCCCCTAGTGTCATTTTATCGTTTGTGTTACTATTAAAATTTTTAAGATTTGCTTTTTCTTTTTGTCTCTCTAATCTGCGCACAGAAACGCGGATTCTATTATTTTCTGCGTCAATCAAAGAAACTACACCATTGATTTTATCGCCCACTTTGATTTCTTCTTTTTTAAGCGGGAACAAATCTTCATTGCGAATGAGTGCGTCCATTTCATCATCAATCTTAATAAAGACGCCAAAATCCTTAATATCTCTCACGGACCCTACTACCGCATCATCCATAGAATATTTTTTTGCAAACTCTTCTACTGGTGAGGCAATTAAGCCTTTGCGCGTTAAAGAAATGCGTTCTTTTTCTCTATCAATTTTTGCGATTTTTACTTCAATGGTTTCGCCAACTCTCATTAAATCTTTGCATTTTTCATTTTTATTCCAATAAGCGTCCTCATTGTGCAATAAACCATCAATACTATCCAACTTAATAAATGCTCCAAAATCTGTTAAAGTTGCGACAACTCCTTTAAGGATTTCCCCCTCTTTATGCTTCTTAGCAAATTGCTCAAAAGGCTTGTCCAAAAGTTTTTTCAAAGAAACTCTTAAGCGTCTATCTTTTGTATCAATTTCAATCACTTCTACATCAATTTCTTGTCCCGCTTTTAAAAATTCTTCAGGATTTTGAATGTTTTTATTCCAGGAAATTTCAGAAATATGCAAGAATCCCTCAATATCATTGCCTAAATCCACAAAAACACCATAGGGTTCAATATTGCTTACCGTTACTTTAATCGCATCGCCCACTTCTAATTCATTCTCAATCTCTTTCCAAGGGTCGTCTGTCGTTGCCTTGATAGACAAAGCTAAACGTCTTTTATCCTTGTCGTAGCTTAAAACTTTCACGGGAACAATATCTTCCTCTTTATAGAGTTTTGAAGGATTCACAGGACCTTTGTAGCTAATTTCTGTATAATGCACCAAACCCTCTACGCCATCAATATCTACAAACATTCCAAAACTTGTAATCTTCTTAACTTTGCCCTGCAAAATCCCATCTTGTTTCAAAAGATTATCAATTACATCTTTCTTAACAGTGTTTTCAATCTCAAACAAACGTTTGCGTGAAATTACAATACTATCTTCTTCGGGTTTTATATTAATAATACAAGCTTTAATCTTTTTGCCCTCAATCTTACTGCCCTCTTTAAAAGCAGCTGCAAATTTAGGCATAAAAAACTCAATCCCATTATTCTCTACAACGTATCCACCCTTATTTCTCTTGATTACAACACCTTCTACCACTTTATCCTTATAGTCTTCACCTAAGTCTTTAATGTATTGACGCATTTTTTCTCTGCGAATTGCTTTTTTATGGGAGACAATAGGCTGTTCATTGCGTTTGCCTACAATCACAATCGGCAAAAAATCTCCCTCTTTGAAGAGTAGCTCACCCTTTGCATCTTTAATTTCGTCTATTGAAATGACTCCCTCTTTCTTCTCTCCGCAAACCGCAATAATCACTTGATTATCTTTGATTGCTACAATCTCACCTTGTGAAACGCTTTCACTCTCTTTTTTTTCAAATTGTTCAAACATTGAAGCAAAATCTTCATTTTCGTCAATCACTATCTTTTCCAACTCGTGTGTGTTAATTCCAACAGCCATCTGCGCCCTTTTTAAAAAATAAAATCTTTCAATTTTATTAAAATTTGCCTTTTAAAAGTATAAAATTAATAATTTTCAATTGTTTTTACAACTTTATCAATAATCCAATTTGGTGTAGAAGCTCCCGCACTCACACCACACAATTTTTTATCCTTAAACCATTGTGCATTTAATTCCGAAAAATCCTCAATCAAATAACAATCTTGGCAATGCTCTTTGGAAATATTATAAAGCTGCTTCGTGTTAGACGAATTTTTTCCACCGACAATCACCATTACATCTACTTCTTTTGCGAGATTACGCGCAGAATCTTGATTGTCAAATGTTGCATTACAAATTGTATTAAACACTCTGCATTCCGAACAATTCCGAATCAAATAATTAGCGATTTCCAAAAATAATTCAATATTTTTTGTCGTTTGTGAAATAAGTGCTACTTTTTCCGTAAGTTTTAGTGCTTTTAACGCTTCTAAATTTTCCACCACCAAAGGATTATTTTCACAATAACTCATTACGCCTTTTACTTCAGGGTGTTTTATATCACCAAAAATAACAATCTGATAACCCTGCGCACTCATTTTCTCACAAATTGCTTGTGGCTTAGTTACAAAAGGGCAAGTCGCGTCCGTGATTTTGGAAGTTTTTTCTTTTAATCTTTGCAAATCTTGCTTTGGGATTCCGTGTGTGCGGATAATTACTTCAGCATTTTGTGGAATCTCCTCAATATTTTCATTCACAACAACATTAAAATCTTCTTTGAGACGATTAATCTCCTTTGCATTGTGAATCAATGGACCAAGCGTAATACCATTTGACTTACTTTCTGCAAGTTTAATTGCGCGCCGCACACCAAAGCAAAATCCGTAATTTTTAGCCAATTTGACACGCATTTAATATCTTTTAATCGTTGTGATAGATTCTAAAATCTCTAAGAAATTAGGAAAAGAAACATTAATATATTCTGCATTTTCAATCTCCATTCCGCAGACAAGTCCCGCGATTGCAAAGCTCATCGCGATTCTATGGTCTCCAAAGCTTTTCACACACGCCTTTTGCAATGTTCCCCCAACAATTTCAAATCCATCTTCTAACTCTCTTGCATCAATCCCACAAGCCTTAAGATTCTCTACCACCGCTGAGATTCTATCTGTTTCTTTTACTCTTAATTCTTTCGCATTTCTTACACGACTGACACCTTGTGCGCACGCCATCGCAATAGCGATTGCTGGAATCTCATCAATCAACCACGCAATCTTTTGGCTCAATTCCACCGCCTTTAATGTAGTCGGCGCAATCACTTCAATATCCCCAATGTTTTCATAAGTTTTAGAAGTTAAAGTATATTGAATCTCTACTCCCATTTGTTCCAAAACCTTAAAGGCTTCAATGCGCGTCTTATTCAACAAAACATTGTGTAAGATTCCGCGTGCTTTGGGAATAATCGCAATCCCAAGCGCGAAAAAAAACGCACTTGAAGGGTCTGCTGGAATCTCTATTTCTAAGGGATTCAACTTGTGTGTTAATGGCTGAATCTTGATTTCTATCATTCCATTTTCTAAGCTTTTAGATTCTATGGACGCGCCCATTCCTTGCAAAATTTTCTCGCTATGGTCGCGGCTAAGCTCTGGCTCACGATAAACACAATCTCCTTGCGCGAAAAGCGCGCTTAAAATCATTGCGGATTTGACTTGCGCACTTGGAATCTTGCTTGTATAATCAAAGCTTTTTAACTTTTCATTGCCTACTACAACCAAAGGAGCAAAATTTCCATTCTCCCTTCCAATAATTTGAGCTCCTATACTTCGTAAAGGCTCGGTTACGCGCTTCATTGGACGCCTATTTAAATATTCATCTCCACTTAAAACAAAGATTCCTTTTTGTGCGCAAAGAAGCCCTAAATAAAGCCGAATCGCTGTGCCTGCATTGCCACAATACAGAATCGTATCTGGCTCCACAATCTTTGCAGGTGGAATCAAGCGGATTCCTCCCCGCTCTTTTTGAACTTTCAAGCCTAACTTTTTCGCAATTTCTAAAGTATCTAATGTGTCTTCGCCCTCCAAATAATTGCGCACAAAACTCGGCTTATCACTCAAAAGCGCAAACATAGCACAACGATGTGAGATAGATTTATCCCCTGCAATTTTATCGGTTTGCAGCGTAAATTCTCTTGCTGGATAAACTTCTAATTTCATCGCAACTCCACATTGAATTCTGTCTTAAGCATTTCTAAGATTTGATAAATCGCTTCGGTAATGTCTTTTTCCTCTAAGGTTTTCATCTCTGATTGCAATTCAAAACGAATCGTTAAACTCAATTTGTCTCCTAGCTTGTCATCTTGGTAAATATCCAAAGGATAAAATCCAACAAGATGAGGAATCTTAAGCTTATCAATCGCCATTCTTAGCTTAAAATATGGAATCTCTTTGTCCAATACCACACTTAAATCGCGTTGTGTTTTTTGGAATTTAGAATACATTTTGACTTGTGGCAAAGTATCTTTTAAGGATTCTAAAGAAATTTCGCACAAATAAGTAGAATCCAATCCTAAATCTAAGGCAACTTGAGGGTGCAAGGTCGCTAGAATTCCAATCTCCTTACCATTTTGCAGAATCCTTGCGCATTGTCCCGAATGGAATAAACCTATCTCACTCTTAAACGATTCCAAACTAAACTCTCCAATCACGCGTGCGATTCTATCACAAAACTCAAAATAATCGCCCTTAATGCCCTTTGCGTTTGGATAACGTTCTTCGCTTAAAAATCCGCTTTGTAAAAATGCCATTTTATCGCTCTGATTGCGCCATTTATCATATACCACGCCCACTTCGCTTAAACTGATTGCTCCAAACCCATTGTTACGATTCTGTTCTGCTGCACGCAAAAGCCCTAGCAATAGAGTGCTACGCAATGTATTTAAATCCTGCGTGATAGGGTTTATTAACTCTAATTGATTTTCCAACACAGAAAAACCATAAGCTTGCAATTTTTCTTTATTTTCAAATACAAAATGCACCACTTCGTTAAACCCTACACTCACCGCCTTTTTAGAAAGATTGCGTCGGAAACGATAAAACCTCAAAGCGTCGTTTGTCTGCTCTTGTTGAATGAAACTTAGAGGCTGGCTTGGGATATTATCAATCCCATAGAAACGAATAATCTCCTCTGCAATATCTTGGAATCCTACAACATCGTGACGAAAAACTGGTGGGGTTGCAACAATCAAATTCTCATTACTTGAAATTTCCACCTTAAACTCTAAGGCTCTTAAAATATTTACAACTTGTAATTTATCTAATTCCACGCCAATGACACGCGACAACAATGGAATCTCTACCGTAATAGGCGTTTTAGATTGGACTTCCAAAACCTCTTGTGTATCATTATAAAGCACAGCGTCGCCATTCAATAATAAATTGGAAAGCACCGACAAACCAAGATTCAAATCCGTATTACTTCCGCGCGAAGAAAAAGTAAAAATCCTCTCATCTACTTTTGGTTTGGATTCCATTGCTTTTTGCGCAATCACCTCTGGAGGAATATAACTTGCCTCTAAGATAATAAATTCTCGTCCCTCCTCATTTAGATTAACTTTACGCGAAAGGTTTTCTGTATATCCATTAATCCCAATGACAGAAAGTTTTCTATCCTCTTGATAAATGCTTTCAAAACCTTGTTCGTCTTGCTTGAGATTCAACACTACTTTGCCGTTTTTACTCGTCAGTTGGCGCAAATCTTGCGGATAAGCATTCAAAAGCACACCGCTAAAAAGCATACTAAAGCGCAAAGCATTGCCTAACCAATCCTCTGTTAATACGTCATTATAAGCCAAGAACAAAACTGCTCCCAAAGGAAGTAAAAAAGGTTTTGCCTCAATCACTTTAAAAAGTAAAGAGGTTCTATGTTTATCGCTTGCAATCACTTGCAACACGCGTCCGATTCCGGGAACATTCTCTGATATTTTTGGCATAGGACACAAGGCTTTGCACTCAAGTTTAAATGCTGCACTCAAGTCTCTAGCAATACCGAGCAAACTCATACAATCGCCACGATTAGGCGTGATAGAAATCTCATAAACTTCTTCATTGAAATAAGGATATTCTCTTAATTCCTTACCAATAATCAATTCTCCAATACTTGTGTCTAGCTCTACGATTCCGTCATTTACTTTTGGGAATCCAAGTTCTGTCGTAGAACATAACATACCGCAACTTTCTACCCCTCTAAGAATAGCTTTTTGAATCTTGACTTGTGGTAATTCTGCTCCCTCTAACGCGACTGCTACATAAATATCTGCTCTTGCATTGGGTGCGCCACAAACGATTTGACGCGTCTCATACGCCCCCTCTTCTCCTCCAATCGCAACTTGACAAACATTGAGTTTTGTCGCGTCTGGGTGTTTTTGACATTCAAGAATTTTACCAACAACAACCTTTTTTGGTGCAATATTTTTTTGAAACGATTCTACTTCTAACCCTATTTTGTTTAAGACTTTGCAAATCTCCTCGCCTGAAATTTCTTCTATTGGTAAAACTTGACTTAAAATACTGCGTGTAAAAATCATTTAAACTGCTCCAAAATTCTTAAATCACTTTCAAAAAATGCTCTTAAATCTGGCACTCCAAACATCAGCATTGCAAACCTTTCCACACCTAAACCAAAGGCATATCCACTGACATTTTCATAACCTACTGCCTTAAAAACATTATTATCTACTACCCCACAACCCAACACTTCTAACCAACCCGTATGGGAACATACACGACACCCCGAACCCTTGCAAAAAATGCAACTCATATCCACTTCCGCACTTGGCTCTGTAAAAGGAAAGAAACTTGAACGGAATCGCACTTTCACATCTCCAAACATATATTTCAAAAAATCCTCCAAAACAAATTTGAGATTCGCAAAGCTCACCGAATCTCTCCCCTCCTCTACAACCAAACCCTCTACTTGATGAAACATCGGTGTATGCGTCAAATCATAATCGCACCTAAAAACACTTCCGGGACAAATCATACGAATCGGTGGCTTTTGGGATTCCATCGTTCGCACCTGCACGGGCGATGTGTGCGTGCGAAGCAACTTGCCATCTTTGAAATAAAAAGTATCTTGCATATTGCGCGCAGGGTGATATTTAGGCAAATTAAGAGCCTCAAAATTATGAAAATCGTCCTCTACCAAAGGTCCAACATTTAGCGAAAAATTCATTCCCACAAAATATTCCACGATTCTATCTAACATTAGCATAACGGGGTGATTTGCGCCTTTTTGAGAGCTTGGGGAAAAGAGCGAAACATCAATTTTTTCTGCATTGAGTTTTGCTTCAAGCTCTTTTAATGTAAGTTGTTCTTTTTTGTCTGCTAAAGCCTTTTCAAACTCTATTTTGATTGAATTCAATTCTTTCGCCAATGCCTTTTTTTCAGATTCCTTGCAAGACTTCAGTGTAGCAAATCGCGCAGTTAAACTTCCCTTTTTGCCCATTACCAAAACACGGATTTCCTCTAGTTCTGCGGTTGTTTGCGCTTGATTAATCTTAGAAAATATTTCTGTCATCTCATTCCCAATCTTTTTTGATAAAATAATTTTGAGATTGTATTGTAAATTTTTATTTACTTTTCTTAAAATCCATAGATAAAATAAGGTAAAATTTCAAAAATTTATTTCAAAGGTTTTAAAATGAGCGTATTTGAAAAAATCATCAAAGGTGAAATCCCTTGCAACAAAGTCTTAGAAAATAACGATTTTTTAGCATTTCACGACATTGCTCCCAAAGCACCTGTGCATGTGCTCGTGATTCCAAAAAAATTCGCAAAAGATTTTCAGGAACTCAATCCCAATGAAATGGTAGGCTTTACGAGCTTTATCCAAGAAGTTGCACGCACTTTAGACCTAGACAAAAGCGGCTATCGTATCATTAGCAATGTAGGCGTAGATGGGGGACAAGAAGTGCCTTACTTGCATTTTCATATTTTAGGAGGTGCGAAACTGCGTTGGGATAATCTTGCGCAAAATATTTCCGATGCGCAACGACTAGAAGACGTCAAAAAAGGAATGTAAGGAAGCAAAATGAAAAATTTATTTGTTATTTTAATCACCTATACTAAGTCAATGAGTGAAATTGAAACGATTTTACCCGCTCACCGCGCCTTTTTACAAAAAGGCTATGAGAGCAAAAACCTCTTAGCAAGCGGACCACAAAATCCAAAAGTAGGCGGAATCGTGGTTGGCACATTTGATTCCAAAGAAGCAGCAGAGGAGTTTTTCAAAAACGACCCCTATGCGTTAAATTCTGTTGCAACCCATCAAGTTTTAGAATTTACTCCGGTGTTACACCAAGGGTTTTTAAAGGAGTTTTTAGATTCGTAAATTTAAAAACCCTTGCATTTAAAATAAAGAGTGAGAAAACCAAATTTTAAAAAACTTTTATCCGCTTCAATGATGAGTTGCCCGATTCTAAACTCTTTCTCATTTTGCATTTGCAAAGCCTCAAAATAATCCGCAAAACTATGCAATGGCTTTGGAGGATTCATCTCTCCTCTTTCTATCATTTTCTTTTGTAGTTTCTTAAGGATTTTGTGTTCTTTTTTTATAGTTAAAAGTCTAAAAGGCATATTAAAAAGATTGCTTTGTAAATAAGCCTCTCCTAGTTTATAGCTTAATTGCCCTCTTACTCTCTCCACCGCTCCTTTTTCCAAATTTCTCCCACAAGGTTGCGCTATTGCGTCCGCCATTTTCATAATGTTTGAACCCCTATAAGCATTCTTAAAAATATCTTGCGCTATATCTTGAAATCTTGATAAAACACACTCACAAAAGACTTTATAAAACTCACCCTTTTTCTCTATATTTGCCAACAATTCATCTGCCTCTTTAAATCTTTCTTGCTTTATTAAAGAATCCAAAAAAGCTATTTTATAAAGTGAGTTTTTCTCGTCTAAATTCATTGCCCTATAAGCCATATCCCCCAAAAACTTAAAGTCTCTCTCCCCTCTTTTCAATATATAAAGGTGCAAATAAGAAAAAGCTTGTGCTATGGGGTGGATTTTGATTTTTTCTAAATATTGCAAAATAATCTCAACTTGCATTTTTTCATCAAAAAATTTATAAGTGAAGTTTTGCTCCCTGCCTTTTCCTATCACACTAGCCAAGTAAGAAAAATGACTACCAGCAGAAAATATCTCTTTAGCTTTGGACATAAAGGTAATCTCAAAAAAGATTCTATCTACATCATTTAAGTTTTCAGGCAAGAACTCAACAATACTACAAAGCTTAAAATTTGTCGGAATCTCCTTTGCGTATTCTAGCAGACTTTGCATAGAAGCAATATCATCTGAAAACACAATAAGATTGCCTTTAGGTAAATAGGTTTTTATGATAAAAAAAGCAATTTCAATAGGCATTACTTTTTTGTAATGATTCCCGCGACTTCTAATAAAATAACTATAGAGCGCATCTCCTCCCCGCCAATGCAAAGCAACAAAATCCTGCAAAGCTTGCACCGCAATTTTTGCCATTTCCATAATCTCCACAATATGTGAGCTAAATGGAATCTGTGAATAGAGTTTAGGCAATTCCTGCAAATAACTTTTATCTACACCAGAAATATGCATTCCACTATCTTGATAACTCCACCCAAAGCTCCCCTCAAATGGCAAACTATCTTTTAACTTAGAAAGCGGGATATTCCTTGCTAAATGTTTGCTTTCTCTTTTAATTTGCTTTGTATAAGAATGCTGTGAAATGAATTTTGAATCAAAAAGATATTCCTCACTCTCAATTTGTGGCAACAAAATATCATAATGATAACTTTTACCCAGATTGTTTCTCAAATCATCTGTCCCACAAGCGTTTATATCGCTTCTCCACACAAATCCAAACTTATATCCACTTAAATTTGCAAGATACATACTCACTAGCATATTCATTATTCTAACGCCAATCCCATCATCTGTGATACTGACAAGTAAGCCTTTATATTTTCTAGTATAAGCTTGCAATTTACAAATAGAAAAATATTCATAATTTTGCATATAAATTTTAATTGTTTTTATTTTTTTACCTATTTCAAAATCTAAAAATTCCTTATTATAAACCTCACAAACTTTTTCAAAAGCCTTAACCCCCTCTATGAAAAATTCCAAAACAACCCTGCAAGGATTCACCCAAATTTCCTTTGGCTCTAAATAAATTTTCGAATATTCCAAATCAACACAAGACTCAAACTCTACTTCCCACACATTAGATTCTTGATTAAATTGTAATATTTTTGAAATCTCTTCCAAATCCCGATATTTGAAAATCATCATTCTTCCTTTTCTGTTTTACCATTTTAAAGCTATCTTTTTCATAAATAATTTTCTCATTTCCATCAAAAGGTTTCATTTTTTCTCCTTGTATTTTCGTAATTACAGCTTCATCGCCTATAGCAAATCCGCAACCTATCCTATCAAACAAAATTGTTTTAACTTTTGCTTTTAATTTTGCAAAACACATTTCTCCTCCTTATTTGAATTTCTCACAAATCCAATATTGCGCATTTGACTCTCAATGAATTGTGGCAAAAAACTATTTAAATCCTTTCTATTGATTGTTTTGCTTGTTATCACATTCTCTTTGTGGCAAAACTCCAAAACAAAAGTATAAATGCTCTTGGAATAGACTTGTAAAAAAATACTTTTATCAATCCCAGCAAAAGTAAATTTTAATTTGTTTTTAAAATCTACTTGCACAATCAATTCATAAGATTCCATAGGAATCTCCATTATTTGCTTTGCCCAAGCAATCCTCTCAAAATACTGCCACACCTCACCACCACTTAATGGCACTTCTAACTTTGCTTTCCAACCTCTATTATATGCGCTCCCACCAAGCTCTAACCAGCAATGATAATAAACCCACCATTGCCCCCAAGCTAACGCACAAAGCTTATTATTCCAAAAGCGATTATGTTGTCCCCACGCGTGAATAATAGAGGATTCTTTGCTTTTTACCCAGCTCACATTTCCATAATATTTGTCCCCTAACTCGTAAATCTTTAGCGGATTTGTCAGCAAATAAAGGCTAAAGAGTGCTTGGTCTCCGAGCTTTGCCTGCGTGAAATAATCCTCACAATGCTCTGCAATGAAGCGATACACAAACGCATACATTTCTACAAGTGCCATAGAACCAAAGACAATAATCCCGGTAGAATAGTTTTTTACTTCTTTAAATTGCGGGGGGCATAATGCACCCATTCCTTGCGACAAGCTCGCACTTCCTCTAAAACAAGCCACATCAAAATCCCCTTGCGCTAACTCCTCAATACCACGCAAAAGTAGCATATCAAAATCCAAATATACGATTTTTTCACACTCACAAAGAAACTTCAAAGCCTCAAACCTCGCATAACTCATATGCGTATAGCGGCTTAGAATAGGATTTGTCTTGTCTATATAGAAGTTAGGATTGTATTTCTTAACCTCTGCACTAAAATCCTCAAAAGTAAAATCAACAAACACTAAATTTACCCCCCCCCCCCCGCGAAATTCTACAATCTCTTGCATAATCCTCTTATCCAAATCGCAAAACCCATCTTGCACGATATAAAAGACATCAATTTGGTTTGGTATTTTGTGCAAAATATTTAATAAAAGCGTCCCAATCGTAAAGGCACTATCTTTTGTTGCCGCCAAAAGAATTCCGAATTTGTATTTTTGCATTCCCTCTCCTTAAATTTATTTTACACTGCTTCTCTATGAACCCTTGCCAATCCACTTTTACTTCGTCCTTCGAGGCGAAGCAATCTATCCTCCGTCATTGCTAGGGCTTGCCCGAAGCAATCCAAATGTAAGAATCCCACCCGCGATTCACCACCCAAACAAGATTCTACAATCTCTGCATCATCTCGTTTAGTTCTTGAATCTTTTTCTTATTCTGTGTGAGCAATTCCTCTAGCACGGCAAGCGTCTTGGGCGAAAGGTATTCTAACAACTCTATAATCTTTTCGTATTTGCTATAATCCACTTTCCCCTGATAAATCTTTGCCATAATCTTCAAAGCCTGTTTGGAATCCGAGAAAAACTCCTGCTCATACACCCCTAAAGCGTCGGCGATATAAGGAATCATATCCGCTTTAATCTCAATATTACCATTCAGATAAGCATACAAGCTTGAGAGGCTCGGCGTCTCCCCTGTTTTGCTAGATTTTAGCCCAAAATCTACGAGGCGATTCGCCAATTCTCTTTTACTTATGTTCTTTTCTTTCAAGATTTCATTGATTCTATCTACAACTTTCATCACAACTCTTAACATCAAAATTGCAATTTTAAAGCTTTGGATTATTGTAAAGATATAAACAAATTCTAAGTTACCTATAAACGCAAAGTTCATAATTGCGCCAAACAAACCAAGATAACTAGAGGCTAAAAATGCAAATTTTAAGTATTATTATTCCTTATGGCTTAAGCACAGAGCGAGACTTTATCGCAAAAAGAGTAATCTACAAAGCAAAACATTTAAAAAGCGATGAAAAAGTGCAATATCTTTTTGTAGAGGGTTATTCCTCGTGCTCCTTGCAGGATTCTTTTGAGCTGAAAGACTTGATAGAATCGCAAGGGCATCGTTATTATAAAGATACTAGGCAGCAAGAAAATGGGGCATTTTCTTTAGCTTCTTGTAGGAATTATGGAGCACGCTTCGTGCAAACTCCTACGATGATGGTGCTAGATGTGGATTATGTGTTTTTGGATTCTACTTTGGACAAAATCCTAAAACTCATACAGACCAAAGGAATCGTAGAGAATCCTGCGAGTTTTCTCGTGCTTCCTTGTGCCTTTTTAAACGAGCTTGGCACGCAAAAGTTTATCAGTGGTGAGCTAAAAGAGGAGGAAATCCAATCTAGTATCGTATTTAACGACAAAACAACTCTTGACTTCCTCACGCCCACTTCAAGCTCTATCGTGCTAAACACCTATACTTTTTTGGAACTTGGAGGATATGGGGATTTTGTCGGATTTGGCTATGAGGATTTTGACTTTCTCTCTCGGCTTTTAAGGCATTGTGCAACTTTTGAGATAATGCCCAAAGAGTTGAAATATTTTGCGCGAAATTGGAATCTAAAGGACTTCAGAGGATTCCGCGCTTGGTATGCTTTGGTAGGCTTAGAGGCAATGTTTTATGGAATCTCTCTTGTTCATCTCTACCACGAACGCCCCAATCAAAATGGTTATCTAAGCGCAAATGCAATCAATAAAAATAAAAAGCTTTTTTTGAGCAATCTAAACCGAAAAAGTAGTTTAGACCCGCTCATCTGCGCAAAGGCGAGAGAAAAAGTCTGTATTTTGTATAGCGAGAAATCCAATAATTACAGAATTTTGCAAAAGCCCTGCGTGTTTTTGGGAGAACCAATTGCCGCAGAGGAGCGAATGTTTTTTGATGAGGAGGAGTTTAACGCGCAGAGATTCTTAGACTTTAAGCAAAAGCACGCAATCACGCGCTTTTTATGCTTGAATCCTTACGCAAGGGAACAAATCGCACAAATCTATCAGTTTATGCGAGAAAATCAAATCCCTTTTTATGTTTTTGAGCGAGGAGCGTTTCCTGATGCTTGGTTTTTTGATGATAGCGGATTTTTGTGCGATTCTAACAATTACGATGAGAATCTTTGGAATCACGAAATCACTTCTGCGCAAAAGGATTCCACCTTGCAATACATTAAGGGACTTTTGCAATCTAATGTATTTTTGGAAGATAAAAATGACATTATCGCACAAGATGAGCTTAAAAGAACGCTTGGAATTCGGCACAAAAGAGTGATTTTCGTCCCCTTGCAAGTGGAATGCGACACAGCGATTCTGCATTTTTCGCCCTATTTTAGCTATGAGGAATTTTTAGAAACCCTAAACGAGCTTGCGGGGGAATATTTCAAAGAAAATGTTGTGTTTGTTTGCAAAAAGCACCCTTTGGGAGGTGATTTAGACAAGAAGCTTTATAAAAACTTAATTTTTGCGCCCGATAATTGCAATTTTCTCTCGCTTATTGATTTAAGCGAAATGTGCGTTTTGCTAAACTCTGGCGTGGGAATGTATGCGATGATTGCCAAAAAGCCCGCGATTGTTTGTGCTAGAGCTTTCTATGCTTTTGATGGTTTGAATCTACAAGCACAATCCAAAGAGGAACTAAAGGCACAGATTGATAGCGTTTTGCAAAATGGCTTTGAAGTGAATGAGGCAAAAATGCTTGCGTTTATCCGCTATTTGCGGGAGGATTTTTATTCCTATCTTTTGGGAGAATCTGTGCTTTTGAAACGTCAAGATGGAAATCTCTTTAGGAGGACAACCGAATTTTATTTTTATCAAATGAATCTTGGAGGGCAGAAATTCTTGCAGGGCAAGCGGTTTGAGAGGCAAAATTACACTTTGGATTCCTTGTGTTATTTGCCCTTTGCCCATGAAATCAATCAAGACAAGAATTCGTTCTTGCAAAAGAAATCTAAAAGCGGGTTGTTTTTGGCTTTCTTATCTTGGCTGGAGGGCTTTAAGAGTTATCGGAAATTAAGGAAACTCTTGCGAGAGCCTAGAAACTTTTTCTTAGATTCCAAAAATCCTTTGTTTATCCCAATAAAAAAGCTTGTTTCTTTGTCGCATAGATTGCCACAACCCTAAAAGGGCTTCGCAGTTAAAACTCTTTTTATGCCATTTCTGCTACAATCACGGCTAGGTGTAGCAAGTGGTTGCTCCAAAAAGAGAGGAAAGTCCGAGCTGCATTGGGATAGGATTCCATTTAAAGAATGGCTAGAGTAATCTAAGGGAAAGCGCAACAGAAAACAAACCGCCGCAATCGTGGCAAGGGTGAAAAGGTGGGGTAAGAGCCTACCGAAAGTGTAGTAATACACTTTGACTTTGCAAGCCCAATCCGCAGCAAGAAAGGTATGGTTAGTATCCCAAATCTCTAAACCTTTTGCTAGAATTTTGCTGCAAGGCAAAATCCAGATAAATAGCCACATAAACAGAACTCGGCTTATCGCTACACCTAAAACTAGGCAAAGGATTTTTATGCGATATTTACAAATTTCAGATTCTATTTTGCTAAGTCACGGAAGCGGTGGCGTAGAATCACAAAATCTTATTACAGAGCTTTTTTATCCCTTGTTAGAAGGCTGTGTAATGGGTGGAGGTGAAGACGCAGGGATTGGAAGTTTAAGCCAAAATACAGAAAAATTCGCCCTTAGTACCGATGGCTATGTCGTCTCGCCCTTGTTTTTTAATGGTGGAGATATTGGCAAACTCTGCGTATGTGGAAGCTGCAATGATGTCGCGATGATGGGCGCAAAGGCGCGTTATTTGAGCGCAAGTTTTATGATTGAAGAGGGATTCTTGATTGCGGATTTGAAACGCATTGTAGAATCTTTTGCAAACACCCTAAAACAAAGTGGTGCGAAGCTTCTCTCTGCGGATACAAAAGTGCTTCCCAAAGGCACTTTGGATAAACTTTTTATCACCACAACCGCACTAGGAGAGTTTCTATACCCCCATTTAAATTTAAGTGCATTTGGGATTCCGCAAGATTGCGCGATTCTAGTCAGTGGCAACATCGGCACACACGGAGCAGTGATTTACTCCAATCGTGAGGGAATCGGGCTACAAAGTGATTTACAGAGTGATTGCTCCTTGCTTTATCCTGTTTTAGAACCGCTCTTTGAGGCAAAACTCCAATTATACGCCTTACGCGACGCTACAAGAGGCGGAATCGCAAGCGTGCTAAACGAATGGGCAAACGCTTCAAAAATCGGCATAGAGATTGAGGAGGAGCATTTGCCAATCCTCTCACAAGTGCGCGGAATCTGTGAATTATTGGGATTTGAAGCCTACAATCTAGCAAATGAGGGAATGTGCATGCTATGTGTTGCCAAAGAGGACGCGACAAAGGCTTTGGAGATTCTACATTCACAAGGCGCACCAAATGCCGCAATCATCGGCTACACCACTTCAGAAAACGCGACAAAAGTTGTGCTAAAAACCCCCTTTAATGCAAGGAGATATTTAGACTATCCAAGCGGAGAATTACTGCCTAGAATCTGCTAAGGGTTGCGGTAAATTGAGCCCTTGATGGCTTGCGATTCTACTACTACTTCCTTGCAAGGTTTTATTGGCTTTTTTTCCTTGAGAGAAAATTTAAAAAATTTGTGGCAATCCATATTAAGATTTAAATTTTGCAAGATTATGGATTGCTTCGCTACACTCATAATAACGAAAAATAAAATACAAAGACGCAAGCAAAGAGTGTGATGACGCAGTATTATTATATAAGCAAAATCACTCGCACCATCTCTCCTACACTTTTTGCGCTATCTAAGACGCACAACCCATTATATGCAGAATCTAGCGGACAAAAGTTATTTAAAATCGCGCTTTGAAAATCCTTTTTTCCCTCAAAATCTATTTTCCATTTGCCCCCAACATTTCGCACATTACACACGCGAAATTCTAAGCGAGAATCGGTTTTACTAACATTTTCCTGCAATAAAATCTCCAAAGTAATAGGCACAAAATACCCCCCATTAAGACGCCAAAGAATCTCTTTGGCAAAAAGTTCAAAGGTTACTAAAGTAGAGTTTGGGAAGCCGGGCAAGCCAAAAAACTGCTTGCCTCCAAAATGTGCGTAAGAAATATGTTGTCCGGGCTTGATTTTGACACCTTTAAACACCATTTCATTCTCTCTTTCCTTGCAAATTGCTGCAATAAAATCATAATCTCCCACACTTGCTCCCCCGCTGCTTAGGATTAAATCACACTCACTAAGTGCTAGATTCACGCATTCCTCCACCTGCTCTTTTGTATCTTTTAAAATCGGATAAAGCTTTGGGATTCCACCATTTTCTAGCACTTTTGCAACAAGTAAATGTCCATTAGTATTGTAAATATTTGCTCCATTTTTAGCACTTTCCCCTAGCTCCAACAACTCATTTCCAATAACCAAAATCCCGACTTTCGCGCGTGTAAATACCTCTACAAAAACACAATTTAGGCTTGCCAAAAGCCCAATATGATTTGCATTGAGGCGCACTCCTTTGGAGATTAGCTTCTCACCTTTGCGATAATTTGCTCCTTTTTGACAAATGTATTGTCCAACTTTTGGTATCTCCAAAAGACGCAAAGTTTCGGATTCTACCTTTACCTGCTCTATAGGTGCTAAAATATCAGCATTTTGTGGAATTTCCGCTCCCGTAAAAGTCTTAATCGCAAAGGGTTGGTGGAGAGGCAGAACAGAATCCTGCGCATTCCCTGCTGGATTCTCCCCTAAGATTTTAAATTCTTGCGTTGCATTTTCTTGCAAAAATTTAGAATTTATTGCATATCCGTCCATATTGGAGCGTGCGGATTGCGGCATATCTTGTATTGCGACAACATCACGTGCCAAAATTCGCCCTAAAGCCTCATACAAAAAAACACGTTCCACGCCCAAAGCTCCAATCGTTTGGGATTCCAAAATCTCCCTCGCTTGCGCATAATCAATTTTAACTTTCATCTTTTTCCTTATTAAAGCAAATGCCCCATTTTGGTTTTTTTCACTTCCAAATAATGTGCATTATGCGCATTGCATTCTACGATAATCGGCTCTCGCGTAAGCTTAATCATAGATTTAAATGCGCAAATCTTGGCTGGATTATTTGTCAGCAAGCGGATTTGACTTAAGCGATAATAATCAAAAATAAATCTTACTATCTCATAATCACGCTCGTCTTCTTGGAATCCCAAAGCAAGATTAGCTTCAATCGTATCTAAGCCACTATCTTGCAGAGCATACGCATTGACTTTATTAAAAAGCCCGATTCCACGCCCTTCTTGGCGCAAATAGATTAAGAATCCCCGCTCTTTTGCAATTCTTTTCAAAGCCATTTGCAACTCACCACCACAATCACATTTAAGACTTGAAAACACATCTCCAGTTAAACATTCCGAATGCACACGCACAAGGGGATTTTCTGGAATCTCTATCGTCCTTAGCACCAAATGTTCCAAGAGATAGGATTCGCCTTTAAAAAGCTTTTTTTCTCTAAAAGATTGAATCATAAAATCCCCAAATTGCGTGGGAAGATTTGCCTGTTTTGAAATTTCTACCATTTGAATTCTCTTTAAAAAATTTTAATTAAACTCACAAATATAACGCATTTGTCGTCAAAAATGGTTTAAGATTCTGAAATTTAACTTTGTTATGGATAAATTTGGCTACAATGCACCAAAAATAAAAGGCTTAAAAATGGAATCGCCAAAGAATCTCAAAAGCGTAGAAATAGGACAAAGGATTCTATCCAAAAACGACAAAGTCGCAATGGAATTGCGAAAAATCTATGCAAAAGAAAATCTTTTTGTCCTCAACCTTATGAGCTCACCTGGTAGCGGCAAAACAACGCTTTTAGAAAATATTGCCAAAAACAAATTGCTAGAATTTAGCGTCATAGAGGGGGATTTGCAGACCAATCGTGATGCCGAGCGTCTCCAAGCCTATGGAGTCAATGCCCACCAAATCACCACAGGCGATGCGTGCCACTTAGAAGCGGCAATGGTGCAGGAATCTTTAGAAAAATTACGCGCACAGGGGGAGTTCAAGGATTTTTTATTTATAGAAAATGTCGGCAATCTTGTTTGCCCAGCAAGCTACGACTTAGGTGCAAATATGAATATCGTCTTGCTTTCCACTCCAGAGGGAGATGACAAAGTTTTAAAATATCCTACAATTTTCTTATGTGCTGACGCGGTAATCCTTTCTAAAGCAGATTTGATAGAAGTATTTGATTTTAAAGTTGCACAAGTAGAAGAGGATTTAAAAAAGCTCAAAAAAGAGATTCCATTGTTTTTAATTTCCTCCAAAGATATAGAATCTCAACGCAAATTTTGCACATTTTTACAACAAAATAAGGAGAGAAATTATGTGTCTAGCCATACCTTCTAAAGTCGTCGCAATTGATACTATAAACAATATTGCGACGCTAGATACATTGGGTGTAACGCGTGAGGCAAGTTTGGATTTAATGAGCGAAGAAATCCATATCGGAGATTATGTGTTATTGCATATCGGCTATGTTATGGGTAAGATTGACAAAGAACAAGCCAAACTTTCATTAGAAACTTATACAGAAATCATTAAAACGCTTGAAGAAGAGGAAAGGGAACTCAAAGAATCTATGCGCTAGTTTGCTGTATGAGATTCTAAGCTGCAACAATTCAGTGCATATTGGGATTCCATTTGTGGAATCGCGGTAAAACATTTGCACTAGAAAATTTACCTGCAAACTAGTGTGAATAGTAGGCATAAATAAGATTGGATTTTTGTTCTTGAGAAAAAATTTAAAAATTTTCGTGGCAATCCATATTAAGATTTAAATTTTGCAAGATTATGGATTGCTTCGCTACGTTCGTAATGCGAAAGGATAAGACGCAAGGACGAATCCCAAATCACACTTGCAATTTTCTATTGTGCTATTTGTAAGATTCTGCTTTGAAATTTACAAGTATAAAAAGAATCCCCTCTGCACTTTTTGTGTATTCAACAATCCTCTAAACTATACCAAAGTGGCTAATTTTTCTTCACAAAGCCCATCTAAATATTTCACAACATCATCACTTGCCAATTCTGCAGCTTGGAAATATTTATAAATCTCCTCTAAGCAATCGTGTGCATTGCCGTGCTGTAACATTAGTGCGTGTCCTGCAATGATATTATCATGGACTCCTTGATGTGGTGGTTCAATTTTCGGATAACTTGCATATTGTGAGAAGAGTTGTTTGCCTGTTCCTGTATCATACCATTTACCCAAACGGCAGTCGTGATGTCCTGCAAACTTCGCTTCCATATCCTCGTTGAAAATTGCTCTATACCCATTGATTTTGAAAAACAAGTGGTCTAACTTAATTAAACCAACAAAAGTAATTGTGAGAATTTTGTCTGTATCTACATAGATTTGTTCTGCAGACTGGTTGATGTGTTCCAATACTTCGTTTTGCGCGCCTAGTTGCTCCATTTCTTTAATAATTTCATCAGAGTTCGTTTGCACTTCAGAGAAATTTTGTTGAACAACTTGGATATTCATTTCAATTTCTTTGGTTGCTTTTTGCGTGCGTTCCGCGAGCTTGCGCACCTCATCAGCTACGACAGCAAATCCTCTTCCGTGTTCTCCTGCACGCGCTGCTTCAATAGCGGCATTGAGGGCAAGCAAATTGGTTTGATCTGAAATATCTGTAATTAATGCAATGACACTTGAAATCGCAGTAAAGTCGTTTTGCACTTGGGTAACCATTGTATTAAATTCAGAAAGTTTTGCAGTCATATTAGACAAGCCTTCTGCCAAAATATTTTGAATCTCAACAGAATTTTTCTTATTGTCTGCTGCAATAGATTTTGCAGAACGCAATAAATCCACTGTTTTAGCAAAGTCATCTTGTAAAATTTTTAGATTTTTACCACAACCATTTGCAAGTGCCAAAGTCATATTTTTAAAAGTCCCGCTTTTGTCATCTGTTTGTGCTTCTTCTGAAGATTCTTGAAGTTTTGCGTGTAATTCCTCGTTGTGTTCTTTTGCTTCTTGGAGTTTCGCTTTTAAAAGCTTATTCTCCTCCAAAACACGATGCAATTGTTCTTTGTATTGACTGCCAAACATATTCTCTCCTACCTTTTAAGTTGATTTTTCATTTTACGAAAATCTTTAGAAAAACCTTAAAGCTTTAATTAAAATTTTATAACTAATTAAATTAAAAAATTATAAAAAATATTAATCTCTATTTAAACTTTGATTTTATACAAGTAGATTCCTTTTCTTGAAAATCCAATGGCTTGCTCAAATATCGCCTATACCCATAAAAAGCCCCAAACATCATTCCAAAACCCACCAAATATCCCACAATAAGAGATTCAAAAAATCCTGCAACACCAAAGCTAATCAATGCAGCAAATGCAGCCGTCGTTGCATAGGGCAATTGTGTGATAAAATGGCTCTGCACAGAGCAACCTGCTCCTGTAGCAGAAAGAATCGTTGTATCAGAAATTGGCGAAGTATGGTCTCCATACACTGCTCCAGCCAATACAGCAGAAATGCTCAACATCATATCTATGCTATTAATCGTGGCTATGCTCGCACCAATGGGCAACATAATCGCAAATGTTCCCCAGCTAGTTCCGGTGCAAAATGCAATAAAGCTTGCGCTTAAAAACAATACCAAAGGAGCAATGACATTTGCCGACAATACACCGCTTGCCAAAAAATCCCTGCTTAGATTGGCAAGATAAATGCCGGTTTGCAAATCATTCTTAATCACAGGTCCAATCGCCCACGCCAAAATTAAAATAAGATTTGCGGGCAACATAGACAAGAATCCGTCTTTGATAATCAAAGCATACTCGCGCAAACTAATGCGATTCCAAGCAATAGCTACAGAAACAGCTATTGCACACACTCCACCCCAAAAAAGTGAAAATCCCGTTTGGGCATTTGCAAGCATTTCAATCAGATTTGGATTTTGCGACACTTGATAGCCACTATAAAAAATAAAGAATCCCACAAAAAAGATAAGTGCAATAATGGGCAGAATCAAAAGCCAAATGCTCCCCCCGCTATGAGGCTTGATTTCGTCAAACTCTTCTACCCCTACTCCTTGATTATGGCGCATAACGGGCAGATTAATTTGCCAAAGAATCGTTAAAAAAACTCCAAGTAGGGCAAACCAAGCATAATAATTCCCCCAAATGCTTTGCACTAGCACACTAAAGCTTGAGGTATTCTCCACCAATCCACCCATAATTCCCAAAATATAAGCCCCCCAACTTGAAATTGGCATTAAAATACAAATCGGTGCGGAAGTAGAATCAATAATATATGCCAAACGTTCCCTTGTAGAATGATTCGCGTCATTGAGTGGGCGTGCAATTTGCCCGACGGTGAGTGCATTAAAATAATCATCAATAAAAATCACAATTCCCGCAATAAAAGCAACAAATTCCGAACCTTCCGCAGTTTTGACGCGTTCTCTTGCCCAATGCACAAAGGCATTCATTCCACCTGAACATTGCATTAGCTGCGTCAAAATCCCAAGCAAAATCAAAAACCCAAACACATACAAGGCATTAGATTGCACTTCTCCCTCGCTGTAAAACACCCCTCCAATGGCATTTAAGACATATTCTAAAACCCCAAAAAACGAATTGCTTAACATAAATCCAGCTAGAAAGATTCCAACAAATAGCGAAAGCACAACCCTGCGCGTAATAAATACTAGCGCAATCACACACAAAGGCACAACCAAACTCAATACTGAATCTGCATACATTCCCATACTCCTAAAAACGCAAAAAGAAAAAAGTGTGGTATATTATTTGTAATTTCATTAGTTTTACATTAAATACTTAAGAATCTCGTGATTGGTTGTCATTATAAGATTCTAAAATTTATGGAATAAAAATTGCTTAAATCACTAGTAATATACCTTCAAAAAGGAAAAAACAATGAATGTAAATGACAAAAATCAATCTATGTGGGGAATACTCCAACAATCCTACACGCAACAAAATACGAAATCCAACAATATTTCGGGTTATTCTAAGGATTCCAATTCGCTTTTTGGCACGCAAAACACGCAAGGAATTGACACAATTTCTAGTCTCCTTAATGTGGATTCTAATACCGATAAAACCACAATTACCGAGATTCAAGATTCTTTTGAGGTTAGCGCAGAACTTACGAATCTTCAACATTTTGCTAAAAACTTCAGCGCAAAATTTGAAAACAATTTTGAGAATTTAAAAGACTTGGGCGACGCAATGCTACAAAGCGGAATCTTAAACAAAGAGGAAAAAATGGGCTTTGATGTCTTACAAAAATTCAATCCAAGCCTCGATTCTATACAAACACAAAATCTCTTGCAAAACACAAATCTAAGTCAAGAAAATAAGAATCTACTTAATCAAGTAGATAGAAAAATCAGTGCGGTAAGGTATTTTGGTGGATTTTAATCGTCCTTAAGAAATGCAACAAGAAATCTTGTAGAATCTTATATTATTGCAGAGGGGGGAAATACCAAATTTATGCTACAATATCCTATAAAATAATGAAAGGATATAAAATGACTTCAGTTGTGCAATTCAGAATGGACAGCAACGATAAAGAAATATTAGAGACAATGCTCAAAGATATGGGGCTAGATTTGGGAACAGCCTTTAGAATGTTTGCAGCAAAAGTGCTCAAAACAGGCGAGATTCCCTTTAGTATCACGAGTAGCATTGACCCTGATACGATTTGGACAAAAGAGGACGAAAAAGCCTACAAAAAGGCATTAAAAGAGCTAGAAAGAGGCGAGACAATAAGCCACGAAGAAATGAAGCGAAAGCTCGGATTATGAGTGGCGCATTAGAATATAGCAAAGAAGTAGAAAAGTTTTTGCTCAAGCATTGCGAGCTAGCTCCCAAAATCATCAAGGCTTTAGAAAATATTGCACAAAATCCTTACCACAATCAACAAGATACCAAAAAGCTTCAAGGTTATGAGAACCACTACCGACTAAGGGTTGGCAAATACAGGATTCTCTATGAAATAAGGGAAAATCAAATCTTGATTATCTATGCCTACAAGGCGGATTCTCGCGGCGAAGTATATAAAAAATGAGGAAAATTCACTCCTCATTGAGTAACTGGAAAATAAGACTATCGGAATGATTTTTCTCTAAAGCCTTTTTAACTTCTTCTTTTTTGACTTTATATTCCTCTTGATTTAAAAATTTTTTATACGCTTGGAATAAGCAGTTCTCTAAATCATACTTACTAATTGAATTGTCGGAAAGATGACTGCTAAAATATTTGAAAAACTCTTTACAGAATTCATTATTGTTTTGAAAAACCTCACTTATTTTATCTATTGGGAAGTTATTGTATCTGACTATATGTTTAGATGAAAAAGTTTCCCTTATTTCTTCTGTGGATTTATTTTTTATGAAAGAGTCAATATCTGTTATGCCATATTTTTTGCTTTTACATTCTTCATAAAATTGTTTATATTTCTCTTCCTCGTGAATTAAATCTCGTATAATATCAAAACCCATATCAATGAAATCATCATTAATATCAACGCCACTTTCTTTTTCAATCCAAACCTCTATAAATTGCTTTATAATCTTGTCTTTTTCAGAGTGTAGCTCCTCTTTTGTTATTTGTTTATATTGCTCAAGCAAGGTAATATAATAATTATAGGGATATAGTATGCCATTTCCAAAAACATAATTTTTGGTATTTTGCAAGAGATTTTGAATACCTTTAGCATATTCCTTATCACTCAAATTACCAAAGTAATAATCTTGCCATTTTTTACCAAATAGTCTCCTTGTCTCATTTTTGATAGCTTCTGAAAAATCTTTTTGCAATGTTTGCAATTCTTTTTCATCTAGCTTTAATAAATTACTCAAAAATGTTTTGCAGTATAAAAAGCTGCCACTAAATTTTTCTTCATCTTTCATTGGCGGTGAATAATATCGCTTCATCTCGGTTATCATTGCTTTATAATACCATTCTAAAGCACCAAGAAATTCTTTGCGTTTGTCGTTCTCATAACACTTAGAGAAACAATGCTTATTAAAATAATCAATATGCTGTGTAAGCTTTATTAGCAATCTTAAATTATCATTTAATTCTTGCTTAAAATAATCTAAAATAATATCTATAATCTCTTGCTTCGTATTCTCAATATCCCACTTTAAATTATTCTCAATGATTTTTCGCGCTACTTCATCATTATTTTCAATAGTAATTTCATAATCAATGACTTTTTCTTTATGGATTTCATACCAATTTCTAGGATTTTCTAATTCATTATCACTTGGTTTTGGATCATTATTCGCCTCTTGTTTGTTTTGATTGTTTAATTCCTGTTTTTCCAATTCGTCTTTATTAAGAATCATAACTACACTACATAACTTATCTTCTTTTAACAAATTAACAAGCCCCAAAATTTCATCTAGTGGCAACTTGTTAGATTTTCTTTCTATGTTATCAAAACAAACAATAATATTTTTAAAATCCTCTTTCTTAAAAATAGAAAAAATAGAATCAAGATTGATATTCACCGCTCCTGTAAGTTTTATAGCATTAGAGGCGAGTTTGGTTACTTTATCAAGTATCTCATTATGGCTACCATTAACCTTTAAAACTATTTCTTCTAGGATTTGTTTGTAACTTTCCTTGCCAAATAAATCAATATAAACAACTTTCTTTTCTTTATGTTTCTCTCCAATCTCCTTTTCAACCTCTCTCCATAGGTAAGTTTTACCTACACCCCAAGCACCTCGTATCACCAAGCAAACATTCTCATTCCCAATCAAAAATTCTGCAATAGCCGAAATTCTACCATTTTCATTAGGCATACAACACTCCTGTTAATCTAATAGAAATTATATTTTAAAACATAAATTCTACTATATTTTCAGAAAATCTATACCCCCTTAAAACGCCTTTGAAAATAAATTTTAAAAGGATAAAGCAAAGGATTTTTGGAATCTAAGAAAAAGTTTCTAGGCTCTCGCAAGAGTTTTCTTAATTTTCTATAACTCTTAAAGCCCTCCAACCACGATAAGAAATTCAATAATAAACGATTTTTAGAAACCTCTTTAAGAAAGGACGATTTATCCTTATTGATTTCATAGGCAAAGGGCAAATAGCACAAATAATCCAAAGGCTGTAAATTTGCTTGCAGTGGGATACAATTATGTCATCGCAAGACTTCGTTAGAAGTCGTAGCAATCTATAATCTAAAATCTCGCAAAGACATTTCCCACTGCGTCATTGCGAGGCTTTAGCCGAAGCAATCTATAATTCTGCAAAAAGTAAATTTTGCAAAGGAATCTTTAAGACAATTTTAGATTATGGATTGCTTCGTCATTCGTTCCACTCATTCCTCGCAATGACGACGATAGCAAAGTTATGGATTACTGCAATTCTTTACAAAATCTCGCAAGGACGCCCTACTCTATCAATCCTAACTGCCCGATACGATACAAAGCAAAGTCATATTTCACAGGGTCTTTTGCGTCAAACTCCTTGAGCTTGGTTGTGATTTCTAACACTGCTTTGAAATCATAAGTTTTTCGCTTCAAAAGCCCTAATCGCCTTGCGATTCTAAAGGTATGCGTATCTAGCGGCAAAAGCAAATCACTTGTCTTAACTTTCTCCCACTTGCCCAAATCCACACAATCCTTTCGCACCATCCAACGCAAAAAGAGATTCCACCGCTTCAGCGGCGAAGAAGAATCCACAACCCCAAGTAAAAACTTCAAACCCTCTGTTACCTCCTCTATTCTTGCATAAATTGCATTTTGAAGTGAGCGAATCCCTCCAAAAATAGAATCACTCCGATAACCCTGCAAGAAAATCTCTTGTAGGGATTCCAAGCCTAAAAGAGCTTCAAAGAAGCGTTGAATCTCGGCATTATTCTGAAAACGATAGACTTTTGAAGTGCAAAGAACAGAATCGCAAGATTGTAAATTTTCTAATGCGTTTAGGTTGCAAGAATTTAAGAATCTTAAAATAGACTGCACATTTCCATAAGCAAATAAAGCGCAAAAAAGTGCGACTTTATCGCTTTTAAATTGTCTTGCTATTCCTAATGGGTCGGGTAAATCCTCATTAATCGCCTCTTGTGAGTTAAAAAGCTGATATTGTTCTTCTAAAAGGTGATAAAGAAATTTTTGTGATGGATTCTTTGGGACTTTAAGTCTCTGTAAAGTCTGTTTTGTAAGCCTAGATTCCATATTTTTCCTTAAAAATAAAATAGAATCTTAACAAAAAAAGTAAAACTTTTATTTAATTACTTCTTTAAAGTTAATTACGCTAAAATGC
Source organism: Helicobacter ganmani (assembly GCF_003364315.1). Taxonomy (NCBI): domain Bacteria; kingdom Pseudomonadati; phylum Campylobacterota; class Epsilonproteobacteria; order Campylobacterales; family Helicobacteraceae; genus Helicobacter; species Helicobacter ganmani. Next base: position 329,839 of record NZ_NXLS01000001.1, read on the forward strand.
AAAATTTTTATTTTCTAAAACAATAAAATGATTAGGAGTATTTTTGGAAGAATTTGATTATTATGAGATTTTAGAAGTCAATCGCACTGCAAGCGGAGAGGAAATCAAAAAAGCTTATCGCAAAATGGCATTAAAATACCACCCCGATAGGAATCCTGATAATGAAAATGCCGAAGAAATGTTCAAAAAAGTCAATGAAGCCTATCAAATCCTAAGCGACAAAGAAAAGCGTCAAATCTACGATACCTATGGAAAAAAAGGTTTAGAATCCAGCGGATTTGGGTTTGGAGATATGGAGGGAAGTATTTTTGATATTTTCAACTCTGTTTTTGGAGGGGGATTTGGAGGATTTGGCTCAAGACGCAAAAAAGATGAAAAATATTCGCGTGATTTAGCGATTGAATTAGAGCTTAGTTTCCAAGAAGCAATTTTTGGCTGCAAAAAAGAAGTGGAAATCCGCTACAAAAGCGCTTGTAGCGCGTGTAAAGGAAGTGGGGCAAAAGATGGTAAGGTAACGACTTGTAGCACATGTAAAGGAAGTGGGCGAGAGACTTTTACACAAGGATTTATGACCTTTGCCCAAACTTGCTCCAAATGCCACGGAAGCGGGGAAACGAGTGCAGAAAAATGTGAAAAATGCTTAGGCAAAGGTTATCAAGAGGAAAAAGAAAAATTTGAGATTAAAATCCCAGAGGGTGTAGATAATCAAAACCAAATCCGCGTGCAGGGGAGAGGAAATAAAATGCCAGATGGTTCGCGGGGAGATTTGTATGTAGAAATCTTCGTGCAAGAAGATACGCATTTTATCCGTCATCGCAATGATATTTATTTGGAAGTTCCCGTGTTTTTTACACTTGTAATGCTTGGTGGCAGCATTAAGATTCCAACACTTACCAAAGAAAAAGAATTAGAACTCAAAATTCCTATCGGCGTCAAGGATAAGCAGCAGTTTGTCTTTTATGGCGAAGGTGTAAAGAGTGTCAATAGTGGTAAAAAAGGCAATTTTATCGCAGTAGTGAATATTTTGTATCCTGACAAACTAGAAGAAAAACAACGTAATTTGCTCTTAGAACTTCATCAGTCGTTTGGTTATGAGGAATCCAAACCAATTAATTGCTTAGAAGGCTTAGTGGATAAAATCAAAAATTGGTTTAAATAAATAAAAGAAAAATAAATGCAAAAAGCTTTATGGATTCTCATTGCAGATATTTTGCTCTTTAGTGCGCTTTTTACTTGGCTACCTTTTACCAAAGAAGCCAATCTTGGTATTTGCATTTTGGCATTTGTCGGGATTTTGTGGGTGAGCGAAGCAGTGCATACCACGATTACTGCTCTCATTGTTCCTTTGCTTGCGGTAATATTTGATTTACAAGATGTTACAACTGCTCTTAAACCTTTTGCAAATCCCGTAATTTTCCTTTTTTTTGGAGGATTCGCCTTAGCAAGTGCATTGCATATTCAAGGCTTAGATAAATTACTTGCTAATCGCCTTATCTTGCTTGCTAAAGGCAGAATGTCTGTTGCGATTCTTATGCTTTTTGGTGTGAGCACATTGCTTTCTATGTGGATTAGCAACACCGCAACAGCAGCGATTATGTTGCCCTTAGCTCTTGGTATTTTATCTAATTTAGACATTACAAAGAATCGCGGAACCTTTTTGTTTGTGCTTTTAGGTGTAGCTTATAGTTCAGAAATTGGGGGTTTTGGCACAATGGTAGGAAGCCCGCCCAATATCATTGCTGCTTCTTATCTTGGAATCAACTTTTTAGAATGGATGAAACTTGGGATTCCTTTTATGTGCATTATGCTTCCTTGTATGATTGGAATCCTATATTTACTTCTTAAACCTGATTTAAATCAAACTTTTCATCTTGCATTAGAAAAAACAGAATGGGATTTTAAAAAAATCCTTACTTTAATTATTTTTGGACTCACTGCGACTGCTTGGATTCTTAGCGCGAAATTAAGCGAATACTTTGGCGGAATCAAAGATTTAGATTCCATTATCGCATTAAGTTGTGCGATTGCCATAGGTATAAGCCGCGTCGCAACTTGGAAAGAGATTCAAAGCAACACCGATTGGGGTGTTTTATGGCTCTTTGGCGGAGGGCTTGCCTTAAGCGTGATTCTCAAAGATTCCGGAGCAAGCGCAGTGTTGGCAAACGGAGTTACCGCTCTTTTTGGGAATAGTAATTGGCTTATGATTATCCTTGTAACTGCGCTTTTTATTATTTTCTTGACAGAATTTACAAGCAATACTGCAAGTTCTGCCTTATTAGTGCCAATCTTTGGCGTTGTAGGAGACGCTCTTGGTATGCCACACGCAATGCTACCTCTCGTCATTGGATTTGGTGCAAGTTGTGCCTATATGTTACCTGTCGCCACACCTCCGAATGCGATTGTTTATGGCACAGGTTATATTCGGCAGATAGAAATGATGAAATATGGTGCGTGTGTAAATTTATTTTCTATCGTCTTAATTCTAATCTTTGCGTGGTTTGTTTGGCGTTTTATATAAAGAAAAAATGATCTTTAAAGCCTAAGATTGAGAAGAATGCACTAAAAGTATCAATAACAATTAAATCGCAGTCTGCTAACTCATTAAGTTCTTGTTTTAAGCTATCCATAGGTTCTTTATCAATTTTTGGAAGCTCATTAGAAAATTCAAGCTCTATGCTATTAAATGGGTAAAAATTTTCTATATTTTTAATGCGTTCTAAAATCGCTTGATTTTTGTCTTCTATACTCCAAAAAAGGTTTTAAACCCTCATTTATAGCATTAGCACATACTTTTAGGGCTAAAAAAGATTTACCCACCTCGCTATTGCCACTTAAGACAGCCACAGAGCCTTTTTCTAATTTAATGGTATCTTCACAAATCACAGAAACATTTTCATCGCTAAAAATTCCTAGTGTAATTGTATCAATAGTATTGCGTTTAGGCATTTTTATCCTTCGCTCATTTCAATAATTTCAAAAAGTTGCTTTATGATTTTAGGATGTAAAATCTCTCCACTATGATGAGGAATAACCATTCTGTAAGAATCTTTTTTATAGATTCTACGGCTACCTTATTGTCTATCAATCAAAAAACCATTTTGCAATAAAAGCCTTTCTGCTTCTTTTGCAGTCATTCTTGGAAATTCAGGCATTGGCTAAAACCATAGGAACAATTGAAGTTATTTTATTTTCAATGGTTCTTTTTTCTTCACTTTTAAGGCTTTCTAAATAAAGTTCCCCTGCTTCTTTTATATTAAACAAAGCCTCTTCATAAGTATTACCTTGCGAAACACAACCTTCAAGCTCTAAAATGCGTGCAAAATACCCATCTTGATCTTTTTCAATAATAACATTCAATAGCATTTGATGTACAGAATTTATCGACTTAAATAGAATAGGTTTTGACATAAATAGAATAGTTTCTAAATATTTTAAATTATTTAATATAATTTAAAATTTAAAAAACACCATTCTTACGAATGGAGATTCGGTAAATCAAAAATTTTTAATTTTTGAACTTTTATAAAAAATCGTAACAATAACGATTTTAAATAACTCCAAAAGAGAAGTTTTAATAAAAAATGATAAAAAATAATTTGATGGTTTTAAGTTTTGTAAGCTTTTTAATTCTTTCTTTTAAATTTTTTGTTTATGAAGGTTTTTAAATAAAGATTTTTATTTATAAAAGGTTGATTATAAAATCATAATTTGCAAATTCTACGCCTTTGCCATAAACATTAATTCCAAATTCTATAAGTTTATCTTTTAATTTAACAATCTCTTTCTTTATAAAGTCTATAAGCTTTAATTGCGCAAAACTCACTATAACTAAGGATTTTCTTATCAGGAAAACTTGTTAAAAATCTAATTAAATCCTATGCGACTAGAGAATTTAAATCAATGAGTATTTTTGACAAGTCATCATCATAAGAAAGTGTAGATTCTGTTTCAAGCCTTTTGATGTATTCTCTACGAACTGTCAATACAAATACAGATACAATCACGCCATTTTCTTTTGTGATACGCTCTACAGAATCAAACATTAAAATCCCTTTATCTCTTTGCATAATTGTTTTTTTATCTTTATCTTCAATATTTTGTGTAAAGGCTAAATCATAAGCAAAGCGAGAAATTTCTGTAAATTTTTGTTTTAACCAAGAATAATTACTAGGAGATTTATTAAGATATTGTCTTAAAAACTTGTAAGGCTCTAGCCTTACTTCCATATCCCAAAAATTTTCTTGATATTTTTTAATAACGCTTGTATCCACATTTTTTTAAATATATAAAAATAAAGCATCTAAGATATTTCTATGTGTTTGTGTAAGCAAAGAATTTTTAAGAGTAATCGCATAAGATGAACCATTAAAGCTTGCCATTTCAAATTCTATTTTATTGTCATTTTCTTTAAAAGCTTTGTAAAAATTAGTATCTGTAAGCTTTCGTGAGCTTAAATAAAAAACTCCCCTATTTTCATTCATGGTTACATAGCCCTCTGCTAAATCATTAACACTTACAGCAGAAATATCTTTTTTATTGATAATTTCTAAAGTATGATTGTCAATATCTTCTACTTTTACATCTTTAATTAAAGGTTCATCAATACTAAAGTTCTGTAATACTTTGATTGTTTTTTGAAACTCACCGGCATTAATATTATTGTTATCTTTTAATACTTCAAGTAAGCGATAAGTTGTAGAATTTTTATCTTCTCCTTTTTGAAATGAGAGCTTATAGACAAGTCTAGGAGCATTGATAATGACAGAGCTACCCATAAGACTTTCACCCTTTTTATCTAAATGGTGGAGTAATAAAATAGCTTGTTTATTTGATTTTGCTACATCTGTTAAAATATTAAAGAAATTTTGCACATCATTTTGATTATTCTGATGAAAATTTTTGAAGCAATCTTACAAAGTCCTTTGGGTGAAATCCTCATTAAGGACAATGGCAGGGCAATTTTAGAAGTTTGTTTTGTGGATTCCCAAAACTCCTCTCAATCCAATGCAAACCCCTTAACGCTTGAGGCCATACGAAAATTAAAAGAATGTTTGCTCTGCAACGCAAAAAGTTTGATTTGCCTCTATCGCCCTATGGAACAGAATTTCAAAAATCGGTTTGGGAAGAGCTTTGTGAGATTCCCTATGGAGAAGTCCAAACCTATGGCGCAATAGCACAAAAATCTACTTTATTAGAATTAGATGGAACAACTCTATCACAACAACACAATGACTAATTTTTATCCTTGCGAAATTTCGCAAGAAAACAATGTTGTCGCTCTTGAGAGCAGTTACAATGCGTGAAGTGCATTGCATAAACACTGCCCCTGCAAATCCATAATTTAGGATAAAGATATATGCTTAATGGAATCTTTTAATTGGAATTCTACATTATAAATTACTTAAACTCCTCGCAGGAACACGCAAAAGCTTAACTTTCCTCTATCGCCGAATATGGCTTAAAAAATACTGCAAACGCTCATTTTTAGGAGAATCAAAAAATTCCATTGGGGGAGAATCCTCCAAGATTTTTCCACCCTCCATAAACAAAACCCTTGTTGCCACCTCTTTGGCAAAACCCATTTCGTGCGTAACACACACCATACTCATTCCCTCATCAGCCAAGCTTTTCATTAAACTTAGCACGCCACCCACCATTTCAGGATCTAGCGCACTTGTGGGCTCATCAAAAAGTATTACTTCTGGCTTCATTGCGAGCGAACGTGCAATCGCAACCCTCTGCTTTTGTCCTCCACTTAAGCGAGAAGGGTATTCATATGCCTTATCATACAATCCTACACGTTGCAATAAAGCCAAACCCACTTCTTTTGCTTCCCCGACACTCATTTTTTTAAGCTTAATGGGAGCTAAAGTAATATTTTCTATTACATTTAAATTATTAAATAAATTAAAATGTTGGAATACCATACCCATTTTGGCACGCGCTTCATTAATGTCTTGTCGGTCTTTTTTGTCGTATTCTTTTATGGCGAGATTTAAAGCCTTGCCTTTGAGATTTGCTAATTCCGGATACAAATCAATACTAATTTCAGAAATGCGCCGATTATCTAGCCAAATCTCTCCACTATCTGGAATCTCAAGCAGGTTTAAACAGCGCAAAAAAGTGCTTTTACCACTTCCGCTTGGTCCAACGATGACAACTTTCTCTCCTCGCTGAAATTCCACATTCAAGCCATTAAGCACAATTTTCTCACTCTTGTCCTCTTTTGTGCTACTTTCATAATATTTTTTAACTAAATTTCTAACGCTTATCACTTTTTCTTAGTTTCCCCTCGTATTTCTTAACAACAAAGCTCGCAATCATTACCAACACCAAATAGCAGAGTGCCAAGAAAAAATATGGAATCATATATTCATAGCTTGCACTACCAATCGTCTTAAACGCATAGGTTAAATCATGAACGGTAACATAATTTGCTACCGAAGTTTCTTTAAGAAGCGTGACGAACTCATTTCCTAAATTTGGCAACGCATTTTTCAAGGCTTGCGGAAAAACAATAAAACGCATACTTTGTTTAGAATTAAGCCCAAGTGCCCTTGCAGCCTCATTTTGTCCGCTATCCACGCTCAAGATTCCACCGCGAATAATCTCACTAACATACGCACCACTATTAAGACCAAAAATCACAATAGCAACCAATAAAGCACTGCTTCCCGCCAAACCAAAAAGAGGTAGAATTACAAAATAGATGAACAAAAGCTGCACAACAATCGGCGTCCCACGAAAGAATCCCACATACAGCTTTCCAATTCCCACAAGCAAATATTCTAATGTGTTTTTCTCTTCTTTGGTAATTAAAATCGCAAGCATTGTGCCTACAAAGATTCCAATCATCAAACCACACACTGCGAGTAGAATCGTAACAAACAAACCCTCTACAACAAGCGTGTAACCGCCTTTGACAATGAGTTGATTATAAAAAATTTCTATTTTATCCATAAATTCTTGGGCTTTTAATAATACTTTTTAATAATTTTATCTAGCACGCCCTCTGTTCGCATTTTCTCAAGTGCTTGATTAATGGAATCCAAAAGCTCTTGATTACCTTTTTTTACTGCAATTCCATACCTCTCTTCCGTCAAATACGCGCTTAAAACTTCTGTGTTTGCGTAGTTTTTGGAGATTAAACGCGCGGGAGCTTCATCAATAATCACAATATCAATCTGCCCATTTTCTAGCGCACTTACCGCCAAAGAACCATTGACGAATCCCTTAACTTCAGCATTTTTAAAGCCCTCAAAACCCCAATCTTTATCGCCTTGCGCATAAAATGCCCCTGTTGTTCCCGTTTGCACACCAATCTTGATTCCATTCTTTTTGTTGATTGCCTTAATGAGTTCTGCTGCATTATCACCCACAGCTTTTAATTCAGAATCGGAATTTTTAATGATGACAACTTGATTTGCATTATAATAAGAGGTAGTAAAATCCACAACTTTTGAACGCGCCTCATTAATCGTCAAACCACTTGCACCAAAATCTACATTTGCACTACTTACAGCACTCACAACAGAATCAAATTCCATATCTTTAATTTCCAAAGTTTTACCCAAAATCTTTGCCACCTCTTGTGCAATCTCTACATCAATGCCCTTAAATTCATTGCCCTCTTTATATTCAAAAGGCGGAAATTCTGCAGCAGTAGCCATTACAATCTTTTCTTCATTCTTGCTACAACCTTGCACAAAAATCACCGCCAAAATCGCCAACAAACTTGCCCAAATCAACTTTTGCATACCTTTTCCTTTAACGAAATTAAGCTTGGATTATAGCAAAATTCCGCATATTTTTTAAGCTTTTATTCCAATGCGATAAAACTTTGTAGCATTATTTTCTACAATCTCCACTTGACCGCTTTGCAACAAATCTTGTAGAATCTTACGCGAATAGATATTCCATAACGTTGCAACATCTTCCGTGCTTTGAGGACGCAAGGCGATTGTTTTTAGGATTTCATCGCGACTTAAATTTAATTGCACTTGTTCTTTGGGTTCCGCTCTTTTGGGAATAAAAATTGGAAGTCCAAAATCTAAAAAAACTTTTCCAAATAACTCCAATTTCTCTTGAGAAACACTCTTGACTTGATAGGCAGCAGGGCGGTCAATCGTGCTAATATCAACGCGTTTTAATCGCATAGGAGCAAGAAATTTTGCCATTTTTTTAACTTCGTCTAAAGAATCATTGATCGTCTCTACAAATAAAATTTCTGCATACAATTCGCCTCCAAAATCCGCACCAAACTGATAGATTCCTTGTAAAATTTGCTCTAAATTTACGCTTTTACTTGGGCGGTCAATCTTTTTAAACACCTCTTTGCTGACTGCGTCTAATGAAAATTTTACTTTATCAAATAATAAGCAAGCACGCGCAACAATAGGGTCATGCAATAAAGAACCATTTGTTAAGAGTAAAGTCTGTTTTGTGCCTTTAATGTCTTCTAAACGCAACATCAACTCATACAAATGTGGATAAAGTGTTGGCTCTCCATTAGCAGTAATCGTCAAGGATTCTATATTTGGAAAATGTTCCAAGCCTTTTTGGATTTCCTTTAAAATCACTTCTACTTCCAAATAATTTTCCATAAAATCTTGTGCTTTTTTGCCCTTTAATTCACAATACAAACAATCATAATTGCATTGTTTAATATCAGGAGACAAATCTACGCCAAGAGATTCCCCAAAGCGTCTTGAATGAACAGGACCAAAAATAATATTCATACACTTAAACCTTTATCCTTTAAAATAATCAATATTTTACACTATTTTACGCACAGAATCATATTCAAACATAATTTTACCACTCTAATCCAATATAATCTTATTTTTAAAGCTCCATTTTATAAAGTTTAATATATACTCATTGTCTAATATAAATTTTAAGGAGAAATAATGTCTGTTAAAATTACTGACATCTGCATCGCCTGTGGTGCGTGTATTGACGAATGCCCGGTAGAAGCTATCGTAGATGATGATGATAATCCAAATGATGATGGTTGCTATTTTGTTCATAGTGAAAAATGTGTAGAATGCGTAGGACACAATGACGAACCTGCTTGTGCCTCTGCATGCCCCACAGAAGGTTGTATCGTATGGGACGCAGTTGTAGCTTCACAACCCCATAGAGACGATATTAGTGATGACAAAAGAAGTGCTCACACACCTGTTGTTGAATAGTTCTTTCTTTCACAAAATAAATCCCCTTTTTTTGCGGGGATTAGCATTTTTAAATCAACTTTTAACTTTTTTAAAAATTTTAGCAGAAAACAAACCAATGCTAAAATTGCATTGGTTAAAAAAAGAGGTTATTTAATTTCTTTAATAAAAGCATCTTTATTGATTTTTGCACGAATCTCGCTTAATTTATTTTGTGCTTCTTGTTTTGTAGTATAAGGACCTATAAGTAAGCGATTGTTGTCTCCAGATTTTTGCATACGATAACTTAATTTATTTTCATTAATCAAGCCTAAAAGCTGCTTATTGGGAGAGAATTTACTAAAAGAGCCCACTTGAACATAGAATCCCTTACCAGCCTCACTGCCTTGCAAAGAAGGGTTATTTACTTTAACATCTTTAAAACTTTCTTTTGGAGTTGTTTTTGATGGCTCTTGTTTGATTTCAGGTTTTGAAGTCATTTGTGTAGGCTGTGGTATAGGTTTTTGGGATTCTACTTTTGGTGCTGAATTAGGAGCTGTTGGCAAAGCTTGTGTAGAAGCATTATTTTGATTTTGTTGTGCTTTAATTTGATTAATAATCATTTGGAATTGGTCATCACTGCTAGTATTTTGGATTGGCACTTGTCCAAAATCTGTATTTTGATTTTGCTGATTTTCATTTGAGGTTTGCGACATTTTTGGTTCTAAACGTTCCAATGGCTTCTGTGTTTCAATCTCTTGTTTATTTATTTCTTGAGAATCTCCTTGAAACAAATAAACAGCCAATACAATCACTGCAAATAATAAAACGCCAATCGCGCTTAATAAAATTAATTTCTTATTGCTTCCGCTTTTTAATTCATCGCCTTCATTGTTGCTAATCAATAAATCGTCCAATTCTAAATCTCTTGCTGTGTCTTTGTGTGATTCTAATTCTGTCATATTCTCTCCTTTACATATGTTTAGACCACGAAGCACCGCGTTCTTTCTTATAAACATTATAGGGTACAATCAAGATGTTAAAATTTTTGGGAATATCAAGCGAAGGAAACATTTTCCACTCTGTTGGCATTTTTTGAGAAAGCTTTGCACCAAGCATTTTAGCAATTTGGCAACCCTCTTGAAAAGTCGTATGTCCTTTATGCACATATAAATGCAAATGCCCCGGTGTTTTTGTTTCATAAGCAGTAAAATTAATAAACCCTTCTTCTCTTAAAAGCAATTGTGCACGATGCCAAAAACGTTCTGCATTGAATCCATTATAATCAAAGACAATATTTTCAACTTTATCGCGCTCATTAATCAAAGAATGTGCAATAATGATTTCTTTTTTAAAATGACTTTGGAGCAAATTACGCGTAATTGGCTCATCAATCTTTTTAAATTTATCATAAAAGATTCTACCATTATGTTGCATTTTCTCCCCAATTCCTGGTGATTTCAACCAATAATGAGAGGTAGTCATTTTAATAAGTTTCAAATCCATATCTGATACCATTGCTTGCTTCCTTTTCGTTAATCTTAAAAAATTGCCTTATTATAAATAGGAAATTTTAGCGCAAGTTCCTTTAATTCACTCTTGATTTTTTCTTGTTTTTGTGTATTTGTTATATCATCTAATATATCTGCAATTTTATTTGCTACAATTTCAAACTCTGCTTCTTTAAATCCTCTTGCAGTCAATGCAGGCGAACCAAGGCGCACACCACTTGTTACAAATGGGCTACGCATTTCACCCGGAACAGTGTTTTTATTCGCAGTGATTCCAGCATTTCCCAATGCCAAATCTGCATCTTTTCCGCTATATTTTTTATCAAGTAAAGACAGCAAAATCAAATGATTATCTGTGCCATCACTTACTACTTTGAAATTTCTTTCCATTAAAACTTTTGCTAAAACTTTTGCATTGGATTTAACTTGTTTGGCATATTCTTTCCATTCAGGTTTCAGATTCTCACCAAAACCTACTGCCTTACCTGCAATCACATGCATAAGTGGTCCTCCCTGCATTCCGGGAAAAACTGCCTTATCAATCTTCTTAGCATACTCCTCATTGTTGGTTAAAATCAATCCTCCACGCGGTCCGCGCAAAGTTTTATGTGTAGTGGTAGTTACCACATCTGCATAAGGAAAAGGATTGGGATACTCCCCTGCAACAACAAGTCCAGCCACATGTGCAATATCTGCCATAAGAATCGCTCCTACACTCTCGGCAATTTCTTTAAATCTTGCAAAATCCAATTTTCTTGAATAGGCACTAAAGCCACAAACAATCATATTCGGTTTCACAATCCTTGCAGTTTCGGCTACCTTATCGTAATTGATTCTTCCATCAAGCTCCACACCATAAAAAAAGCTTTGATATATTTGTCCTGTGAGACTGACTTTTGCTCCGTGTGTTAGATGCCCTCCGTGGCTCAAATCCATACCTAAGATTTTATCATAAGGCTTTAAAAGTGCGGAATACACCGCACAATTTGCTTGAGAACCTGCGTGAGGTTGGACATTTGCAAACGCACAATCAAAAAGCTTTTTAGCGCGATTAATGGCTAGTTCTTCAATTTTATCTACAAATTCACATCCTCCATAATATCTTTTATAGGGATAACCCTCGGCATATTTGTTGGTTAGCACGCTTCCCATAGCTTCCATTACGCTTGGAAAAGTAAAATTTTCGCTCGCAATCATCTCCAAATGCGTATTTTGGCGTTCTAATTCCTGATTAATAAATCCTAAGATTTCTGGGTCATTTTCTTCTAAAACATAACTCATTGTTCTTCCTTTTTGTTTTGTGGTTTTTGCGGTTTTAATGCTGGAAATAAAATCACATCTTTTATCGTTGTATTCCCTGTCAATAACATCACCAAGCGGTCAATTCCAATTCCTTCTCCTGCTGTTGGAGGCATACCATAAGAAAGGGCGGTAACATAATCCTCGTCCATATATTGTGCTTCTTCATCACCTGCTTCCTTAGCTTTGACTTGTTCTTTAAATCTCTCTAGCTGATCTAGCGGGTCATTTAATTCGCTAAAGCCATTGGCAATTTCGCTTCCTCCAATAAATAACTCAAATCTATCCGCGATTTCCGGATTCTTATCGTTACGTCTTGCAAGAGGGCTAATTGCAATAGGAAAATCTGTAATAAAAGTAGGATTGATTAATTTCTCCTCTACAAAAGCGTCAAAAGCTTCACTTTGCAATTTACCTAACTCCGTTTGGGATTCCAAAGGAACATTATGCTCCTTGAGGTAAAGATACAATTTCTCCTCCTCATTCACAACTTCGCGTGGAATCCCTCCAATCTCTACTAAAGCGTCTAAATAAGTAATTTGCCTAAAAGCGTCCAAATGAATCTCTTGATGATTAAATACCAAAACTTTGGGCAAGGAAAGGGATTCTAGCAAATACGCAAACAATTCTTGCGTAATTTGAATCAAATCTTTATAATCCTTATACGCCCAATAAAATTCAATCATTGTAAATTCTGGATTGTGTGAGTGGTCCATTCCCTCATTGCGGAAATTACGATTGATTTCAAAAATTGCTTCAAATCCACCAACAATTAAACGTTTGAGATATAATTCAGGAGCAATTCTCAAATATCGCTCCACATTTAAGGCATTATGGTAAGTTACAAAAGGTTTAGCATTTGCACCACCCGGAATCGGGTGCATCATCGGTGTTTCAACTTCTAAAAATCCTTTTTGTTCAAAGAATTTTCTCACATTTGAAACAATTTTAGAACGCAATACAAAACTATCGCGCACTTCTTTATTCATAATTAAGTCTAAATATCTTTGACGATAACGCAATTCAATATCTACCAACCCGTGATATTTCTCTGGCAAAGGACTAATTGCTTTGGTTAGAATCCTAAAATCCAAAGCATGTAAGCTTAATTCACCCGTTTTTGTTACAAAAGGAAACCCTTTTGCCATTACAATGTCTCCGACTTCTACGCATTTTTTAAACATATCAAAAGAATCACTCAACTCGTTTTTAGACAAATAAACTTGCAAGATTCCGCTTACATCTTCTATCTTAATAAAAGCCGCTTTGCCCATTAGTCTAATAAACTTAATGCGTCCAGCAACTTGTGCGGATTTGCTTTCATCTTTTTGTTTACCCTCTGGTAAAGATTTAAGAAAATCATAGCTCTTTAAAAACTTCTGCGTATTCCATTCTTTTGAGATTCCATTACCATAAGGATTAATGCCCATTTCACGCAATGTGTTAGCTTTTGCGATTCTGCCTAGCACATAAGCATCATTTTCAAACATTTTTTTCCTTTATTTTAGAATATATTATTTTGCAAATCTTCTATTTTTGACGTGTTGCTTTGCACAACATCAAGCTTAATCACAACAGCTCCCGTATCACGCAACATTGGATAAAGATAACTTCCTTGCGTGTATTTTTCAATGAAACTTTTAGCAAATTGAATATTGGTTAATGTGGCAATTATAATCGCAAAAATCATAAAAACTTTTAATGCGCCAAAACAGAATCCCAAAATCCGATTCACTCCTCCCAATGCGCTCAAATTAACTATTTTCTGCATAATTTCAGCCACAATCAAGGCAAGCCCCCAAATGAGTGCCAACAAAACCAAAAAACCAATCAACGAAATTGCGGAGGGGTTCTGAAAAGCATAAAGATTCGCACTAATCCATTCTCCAACATTATCTCCATAGACAGAGGCACCATACACGCCACCCACGATTCCTACAAAACCAAAAAATTCGCGCACAAATCCATTGATAATCCCCCGAATCGCCAATAACAAAATCAAAGCACCCACTATTAAATCAAACCAATTAAAATCATTCATTTAATATGCCTTAAAATAAAAATTTTTAATAAAATGTTTATTTTACACAAAAGAAACCTAAAAATATTTTATGTTAAAATAAATTTTAACGAATTTTAATTATTTTTTATACAAGGAATCACAATGGCAGCCAAAGAACATAGCTTTGATATTTCAGCAAAAATAGAGATTCAAGAGTTTAAAAACGCTCTAGAACAGGCAAAGAAAGAGATTGAAAACCGCTTTGATTTCAAAGAGGACAAAGCAAAAGAATTAAATTTCAACGAAAAAGACAAAACTTTAATTGTTCTAGCCACAAGCACCAACAAAGCAAAGACAATCAAAGACATTTTGGATTCTAAACTCATTAAGCGCAACCTCTCTTTGAAAGTCTTAAAAGAAAAAAACACAGAATCCGCGAGTGGCGGCAACACAAAAGTAACTTATCAGCTCAACGATGTACTAGACGATAAAAACACAAAGATAATTAACGCAGCAATTAAAAATGAAAAATTCAAAGTCAGCACGCAAATTTTAGGAAATGAGATTCGCGTCAAGGCAAAAGATATTGAAGAGCTACAAAAGGTCATCGCGCATTTGCGTAAAATGGAATTGGAAGTCTCACTTAGTTTTGGAAATTTTGCTTGAAACTCCAATTAAAACTTTCAACAAAGCAGAAACACTCTAGCAAAAATTCAAAAAAACATCAGATGCTTGCACAATCACGCAAGCAGCAAAATATCAATTCCAAAAATTTCTTAAAAACATTATTTTTAAGCACCACGATTCCACAAAATAAACTGCAAGTATTTTTACTCGGTGTTTTATGCGCACTATTCTTTAGTGCTTTTATTTATTTAGAGCATTTTTTAGAAAGATTCAATCTACCCATTTTCTCAACACTTTGCGCTCTAGCTGGAATCTTTCTTTATTTTAAACTCTCCCGTTTTGGAGCGTTAATTTGTGGAGCACTGATTGGAATCTTGTGGTTTTATTGGGTTGGTTTTAGCTTTAAATTCTATGATTTAACTTCTTTTATTCCGCTTCTTTGGGCTGTATTTGCCTTGTGTTATGGTGGGCTTTTTTATCTTTTTTGCTTTTTTCAAAATCCTATTTATCGCATCGTTACACTCACGCTTTCGTCTTTTGTGCATCCTTTTGGATTTAATTGGTTTATTTTAGAATCTATGCTGACTAAAAGCTACTTTTTTCCCTCCAAATTCACGCTTTTTTTGCTTTTGATTGGGGTCTTGATTTTTAGCTTAAGTCTCACAAGACAACTCTACAAAACAAGTGTGCTTTGGCTTGCAGGATTTTGCTTGTTGCTAGCTTTTTCTCATTCTAACTTTGATGTAAAGACAAAATCCCAACAAGATTCAAAGCTCAAAATCAAAACCTTAAGCCTTAATATTCCGCAAAATATCCGCTGGGATTCCAAATATCTCAACTTCATTATTGAACAAAACTTGCAGCAAATCGCACAAGCTAAAGCGCAAAACTATGACTTGATTATCTTGCCCGAAACCGCCTTTCCTTTTGCGCTCAACCTCCAACCTCACTTGATTGAATCCTTAAAAGCTACAAGTCAAGAAATTGCGATTCTCACAGGTGCAGTTTATCAGGAAAATAACCGCATTTTCAATAGTGCTTATTTGTTTCAAAATGGAGAGATGAGAGTGCTGCATAAGCAAATTTTAGTTCCATTTGGCGAGCAGATTCCATTACCTCGCTTTTTTGCAAAATGGATAAATCAAACCTTTTTTCAAGGAGCAAGCGATTTTAACTTTACAGAATTCCAAGCTCCAAATTCCGCTCTTATTAAAGGTATGCGATTCCAAATTGCAATTTGTTATGAAGCCACACGCGAAGAATTTTATCAAGATTTTCCCAAATATCTCATCGCCCTTAGCAATAATGCGTGGTTTGTTCCTAGCATTGAACCCACCTTGCAACGACTTTTAATGTTATACTTTGCAAAAAATTATAGCACGACAATCTTTCACTCTAGCAATGCCTCTCCTGATTTTAAACTAACGCCTTGAGTGAATTTTATCGTTGCAATAGCATTTGGATATGTGCGATTCCATCTTCTATATATTCTTTTGAAACTTGTTTGAAGCCGAATTTTTCATAGAATCCCTTTGCATAAACTTGCGCCCCAATCCTTATTGTATTTGCTTGGAATCTCTCTTGTGCTACTTTAATGCCTTCTTTTAAAATCTCTCCACCTAGCCCACAACCTCTCTTTAATGTTATCACCCTACCGATTGAAACTTCTTTGTAAGATAAACCCGCTGGCAATACGCGCAAATAGGCTTGAATGCCCTTTGAATCCCTAAAATACAAATGCAAACTTTGTTTATCTTTCTCATCAATTTCTTGATATGCGCATTTTTGCTCCACTACAAAAACTCCCACGCGCACTTTAAGAATCTCATACAATTCCTCTAATGTTAATTCTTTAAATTTTTTAATAACTAATGACATCATTTGGAATTCCTTTTTGGAAAGATTGGATTAAAATTTAATTTGGAAATTTGTTTTGAAAGAAAAAATCAATGGTGCCGAGGGTCGGAATCGAACCGACACGGGGTTGCCCCCACCAGATTTTGAGTCTGGCGCGTCTACCAATTTCACCACCCCGGCAATTTAAAGGATAGGATTATATAAAACCTTAACAAAATTTTAGCTTAAAAAGAGGTAGCTTCTTTGTGTGATTCTTTTCTTATAAAGTAGTTTGCCCACTTTAGCGCAAATCCATAATCCTAACAACTTTTATTTATCCATCTCCTCACACATTCTCTCAAACTCTTGATAATATTTCCAAGATTCTACAATGTCAGGGCGATTGGCTTTGATGATTTCAATATCCCCTCGAATCTTTCTCTTAAATTCTAATGCAAGTTTTGGATTACTTTTGAAATAATTTAATATATCCTGTTCGCCGAAAAGATTTTCTTGAACGCTTTTTATATAATTTTTTAATGCCATAAAGTATCTTTCAAAATATTCTTGAATGGATTGCAATAAAACTTTATTATTCGTCAATACTTCAAATTCCTCTTGCTTAACATATAAAACAAGATTTTCTTGCGGTATTTTAATGTTTATGAGATTCATTATGTCTATAAGCTTTTCATCTTGATTTGGGTGCAATTGATGTGTTGTAATCAATATTTCTATTGATATTTTAGAGATATCCTTTATATTCACCTTTAAAATACAAGGCAACATTAATAAGCCCTCATACCGATTAACTTTACCGCCAAAAGCTTTTGAATTTTGTGAAACATTGAAATTTAATTTTTTGGATAAATCTACAAAAGTATAAAATGCTCTCTCTCCGCTAATTTCATCAATAGAAATAAAATAAATTTTAGAAATTGCATTTTTAAGCCACTCTAATTTTAATTTAAGTCCTCCAAAATCTCCCCATTGCAAAGAAAAATTTTCCTTTTGAATAATGTTTATATCAGGTTTATTTTTATATACACCGCGATAATAGATTTGTGGAAACAATATTTTATCCTCTAAAGAGAAAAATTTAAACCTATTAGTTATGGGCTCTGTGCCAAGAATATGATTTACACCTGTTTTTAATCTACTAATATAATCTCTGGCAATGCTAAAAAGAGGAACTTTTTTGTCTAATAAATTAGCAAATTTTTCCGCACCACTTTGCCAAGCATTGAAAGAAAATATAATATTTTTACCCTCTAAATAGTTCTGATACAGATAAATATAAGCATTTTTGTATTCTTTAAATTTCCAACATATAGTGCAAAACTCAACACCAGAGCAATAACTAAAAAATTTTTCTGTTGCTTCTCCACCCGAGCAACTATTATAAAGCCAAATGCCATTATACCCCCTAACTAACGGCAGATTCAAATCCCAAGCAAGTTCCGCAGGGATACTCTCATAGCTTAAGGTTGGATAAGGTTGGATAGAATCTATGCTTTTACTTTGTGATTCGTCATTGCGAGATTCTGTATCAGCAAATTTACCCTTGCTGCACAAATCCAAATCAAAGCAATCTGAAGTGCTCACAATGAAATCTTTAAAGTGTGATTCTTTTACATTCAATCTCTTAGGATTCAATAAAGGAGGATAAGGGTGATTGGTTTTAATGTATTGTTCTTTAAATTCTTTAGAGTTAAGCCATTGTAAGATAATATCATAATGAGAAATAATAAATTGTAAATTCTTTGGATTCACAATTAAAGTGTTTTGCTCTCTTAAAGTCTGATAGATTTTAAAAGCTTCGAAATCTCTTTGAAGTTTTAAAATACCATAAAACATTAGAATCTTTTGAATCCAAACTTCTCTTAGAATCTTTCTCTTTGTTTTCCTAATTCTATAAGCTAGAGCAAACTTTAAACCAAATCGTTTATAAATCTTACTTCCTATACTCATAGAGATTCCTTTTGCAAAGAATGAAACAAAGAGGGAATCAAAGGTGGAATCTTGAAAATTTGAAGATTGAATAAATTAGAAGAAAGAAATAAAAAGTGGAGTGGAATACAAAAAATAGATAGAAAATAGAAAAGAAATTTTAAAAAGTCAAAAGAACTAATTAAGAGAGAGAGAGAGAGAGAGAGAGAGACGAATGAATGATATTGAATCTCATTATAGATTCCTTGTGTTAAAATGATGCTTTTAAAGACTTTTAAAGTTTGTAAGTGTCTTTAAAAAGCAAAAAGCATTATAGCAAATAAATGGGGGGGGGGGGGCAATAGAAATTAGGAAAATTACATTTCTTTCAAAATTTGCTCTACTACTGCTTTTGGATTTTGTGAGATTCTGCCAAAAAACATTGGAGATAAAATTAAAACATGGTTAAGTTTTCTAGCCAACGCACGCAAAAATTATCGCTTGCAGTTTGCTTAGACAAAATCAATGCGCTAAGGCAATAAGGCACTTGAATGGATTGTTGATTTAAATAAATATTTAAAGTTTTGGTTAATTTTTTTAGTTTTGCAGGAGTGAGATTATAAACAGGCTCAAACCCTACCCCACTTTTTACTTCCACAAAATGCAAGATTCCATTCTTTTTAGCGATAATATCCAACTCACCAAAACGCGTATGAAAATTTCTCTCCAAAATAGCAAATCCTTGTTTTCCTAAAAACTCACACGCGAAAGATTCTGCCTCCTTGCCTTTTTGCGTTGTGTTTGGAGAATTTTTTATCATCAAAGCAAATTATTTCTCAATCCGAATCATCACAGGAGTCGTCTGCACAACTTCTAAATCACCAATGCGCTGGAGTGCAACTCTAATCTCTGCTTCACTGCAAGAATGCGTAGAAAGCAACAAGGTAGAGTGGTTTTTATTTTTTGCTTTGCGTTGCAAGAAAGTATCAATAGAGATTCCTACTTCACCAAAAATAGTTGCAATTTTTGCTAAAACTCCGGGCTTATCCGATACCAAAATACGCAAATAATATGCGCTAATAATTTTTTCTAGTGGTTTAAGTCGCAGTTTATCGCTTGGGGTTTTAAAACCTAACATAGGTGAACTTTTTGTGCGTGCAATCTCAATAATATCCGAAATCACTGCACTTGCAGTTGCATTACCACCTGCACCCGCTCCATAATAAAGTGTTTCACCCACACAATCCCCTACTACACTAATGGCATTCATCACACCATCTACTTTTCCAATCATTGCCTCTTTGGGTAGCAAGGTCGGATGCACCCGCAATTCTATTTCATCTCCGTCCTTTTTCGCTATTCCAAGCAATTTTAAGTGATAGCCAAATTCTTTTGCAAAGGCAATATCCTCTTGTGTGATTTGTGTAATCCCCTCAATCAAGACATCTTCAGGTTTTGCGTCAATGCCATAGGCAATACTTGCCAAAATCAACAATTTATGTGCTGCGTCAAATCCACCCACATCAAAGGCAGGGTCTGCTTCAGCATAACCTAAATCTTGCGCTTCTTGCAAGACTTCCTTATATTCTACTCCCTGCTCTTTCATTTTGGTTAAAATAAAATTACAAGTGCCGTTAATTATTCCACGAATATTTAAAATATGATTCGCTCCCAATCCATCACGCAAAGCCTTGATAATCGGGATTCCACCAGCGACACTCGCCTCAAAGCCAATTGGCAAATCTCCAGCAATTTTTTGCAATTCATAACGATGATAAGCAAGCATTGCTTTATTTGCTGTTACAAATGCCTTGGAGTTACGCAAGGCTTTTTTAGCAATTTCAAAAGGAGTATCTACTCCACCAGTCAGCTCTACGACAATATCAATCTTTGGGTCATCAAGGACAGAATCTACATCATTAGTAATTGGAAAATCAAAAATTTGGCGACTTTTGGATAAATCTTTTACAACGCCTTGCTTAATCACAATCGCATAACCAGAACGCGCCGCAATGAGTGCCTGATTTTCTTTTAATATTCTAGCAACGCTACTGCCCACCGTGCCAAGCCCAATAATCCCTAATGTCAGCTGTTTCATACTTGCCTTTCACATAATTTAAAGCGGAATTATAACATCTTAAAGTAAAAGAAAATTTAGGTTTATCACTCGTTAATGCAGACAAATAGGGGGAATCTATAAGGGTAGATTCTTTTTAAGATTCCACAAAAGCTCATTTAAAAAATCGCTTTGCGCTTGTTCTCCCTGCTGCTCTTGCAACTTTTTTTGCAATGCGATATCGTCCAAACCTAAATATTGCCCCAATGCGTCGCTCCAACCCATAGCAGAATTTCCACTATTTAAACCATAATTAAAAGCATTACTTTGCTGCTGTAAATTTTCTATGAGTGCCTGCTGTCCCTCATCTGTATTGTAGTTTGTCGGTTTGTTTTTTATACCTAACTGATTGTTAAGGCTGTTTTGAAAGTTATAATAAGAGCCTGCGGAATTGTATTTGCTCAACAAATTATGAGAGGGATATTTGATTTGTGGTGTTGTGGTAGTTTTACCTGTATTGATAGTTTGTTTTATCGGTTCTGTGCTAGGCTTATTTATAGACGTGCTTGGTGTAGCTTGCGGATAACGGATTTGGTAAGGTTGTGTATTAATCTTAAATGCCATACAAATCTCCTTTTTTTAACTTGTGTAATTATAACAAAATTCTTAAAGAATATCGTCCATTTTATGAAATAAAATAGACTAAAGCTATCTAAAAATTAAAAGTTTCATACAAAATTATGTTACAATGCGCTCTTTAGAGATTTTTATAAGGATATTTTGTGATTTTAAGCCATGAAATACCACAAGGTTGCAAACTCTACTTTGGCAAAGACGCCAAAGTTAAGCGAGAATTAGAAAGCCTTGCAAGTGCGATTCTGTATCAAAATGGTTATGAAGAAATTATAACGCCCACTTTTGCCTATTTAGAACATCAAAGAGACATACATAGTCGGGAAGTCGTGCGCACCAATAACCAATTCAATCATCAAATTGCTCTTCGCAACGATTCCACGATTGATACAATTCGTCTTCTTGCTCCACATTTGCGCGAAGCTGCGATTGGCAAACGTTGGTTTTATATCCAACCCATCTTTATTTATCCCACAACTGAAGTGCATCAAATTGGTGTAGAAAACTTAGAAAATTGTGATATTTTGCCTTTTATTGAAATGTCTTTACAAGTCTTAAATGGAATCACAAACTTTACAAAATCGCCAGATTCCTACTGCAAAAAAATCTTTTTACAACTTTCTAATGTTAAAATCCCACAAATTTGTGCAGAAATTTTCGGGATTCCTTTGAGTGCCTTTGAAAAAATTGATGTGGGAGCAATAGAAAGTGCAAATCCCTTAATGGCAAAACTTTTGCGCATATACAACAAGGAATCACTAGAAGCAGTTTTACAAAACACCAAAGATTTACCAAATAAACTAGAGGAAGAGCTAGAAAAACTCTACCTCCTTGCTTCCAAGATTTCTTATGTACATTGCCTTGTTTCTCCATTATATTATGCTCCAATGAGTTATTATAAAGGTTTATTTTTTAGATTTTTTGCAGAAAATCTTACTTGGATCCTAGGTGGAGAATACGAAATTTTAGGACAAAACGCATGCGGATTTGCAATCTATACAGATAATTTAATACAATCGTTTTAAGGAGTGAGAGATGAGTAAAGCAGATTTGATTGTTGGGATTCAATGGGGCGACGAGGGCAAGGGAAAAATGGTAGATTTACTCGCCCACAATTATGATTATGTCGTCCGTTATCAAGGGGGACACAATGCGGGGCATACCATTGTAGTAGAGGGCAAAAAATACGCTTTGCATTTGATTCCGTCAGGAATCTTATACCCACAATGCAAAAATATCATTGGCAATGGTGTGGTGATTAGCCCCAATGCGCTAATAGAGGAAATGGCGCAATTCAAAGAAATGTATGGCGGATTACAAGGAAGATTATTTATTAGCACCAAAGCACATTTGATTTTGCCCTACCACGAAATGTTGGATAAGTTAAGCGAACAGCAAGCCAAACAGGCTATTGGAACAACTTGCAAAGGAATCGGACCAACCTATACCGATAAAGTTTCGCGCAAAGGCATTCGCATTGAAGAGTTAAAAGACACCACAAAACTTGCCAAAAAAATCCTAGAAAAACTAGAAGAAATTGCAAAAAGAGGCATACAGATAAAGATTCCAACCTTAGAAAATCTTAAAAACGAGCTAGAGTCTTATGCAAAAGCTCTTTTGCCTTTTTTAGCAAATACCACAAATATGCTTTGGCAAGCAATGGACAAGGGAGAAAAAATCTTGTGTGAGGGAGCGCAAGGAAGTATGCTAGATATTGACTTTGGCACTTACCCCTTTGTTACAAGTTCTACCACAATTTCAGCTGGTGCTTGTAGTGGGACAGGAATCGCACCTCGTGAGTTAGGAGAAGTTATCGGAATCCTCAAAGCCTATTGCACGCGCGTAGGTAATGGACCTTTTCCGACAGAAGAGATAGGAGAAATTGGGGAATCCTTACGCAATAAAGGTGGCGAATTTGGCGTAACAACCGGGCGCGCTAGACGTTGTGGGTGGTTAGACGCTATGGCTGTAAAATACGCTTGTCGCCTCAATGGCACAAGTGCTTTAGCAATGATGAAACTAGATGTTTTAGATGGCTTTGACGAAGTCAAAGTCTGCGTTGCATACGAAGACGAAAACGGAACGCGTTTGGAGGAATTTCCAAGTGATTTGACGAAGATTAAACCCATCTATCAAACCTTTCAAGGTTGGGACAAAACAGCGTGTATTAGAGAATTTGACAAATTGCCGCAAAATGCAAAAGACTATATTTTGGCATTAGAAAAGCTCATTGGTGTAAAAATTGCAATGATTTCTACTAGTCCAGACAGGAACGACACTATTTTTAGATAGAAATATAATGAAAACAAAATTCACTCAACTTGTCTTATTGCGCAAAAAGGAAGTAGATGAGGCAGAAATTATGTTGCAAAAAAACGCCCAAGCTATTGTCGCAAAACAAAGCGAAATTGATGCACTTGTGCGAGAATTTGCAACACTTCAAGAGCCAAAAAGTGGAATCTACCAAAACTTTTTGACTTTTGCATACCACAAAGAGGAATTTCGGCAAACGATTGACTTTAAAATGCAAGAATTGGCACAATTAAAACGCCAAAAAAAAGAATTGCAAGAATATTTTAGGGTGCGAAATATTGAGTTTGAAAAAGCCAAGTATTTAGATGGTTTAGAAGTTAAAAAAATGATTGAAAAGGCAAAAAAACAAGAAGTGAGAGATTTGGATGAAATCTCTGTTATGCTTTATGCAAATCATAAGGAGCAACAATGAAACAATGGATTTTACCCCTCTTAGCCTTTGGGATTCTACCTCTTTGGGCGGCAGAAAATAAACGCGAATTGATTGATTGTAATATTATTTTTGAACAACGTAAATCAGAAATTATCCAAGAAATTGAAAGGATTGACGAACAACAACAAGCCTTGCAAGCCTTGCAAAGTGCCACTCAAAATGTTCTAGACCAAAAAGAAGCGGATTTAAAAAAACGCGAAATTGCGCTTAATAATGCGCAAAAAGAAATGGAAGAAAGAGAGGCAAAAATCACGCGTCTTTTAAAACGTAATGAGGAAATTTTAAAACAAATTCGTGGAGCAACACAAAGCAAAGTAGGCGAAACTTATGCAGGAATGAAAGATTCCAAATCTGCGGCTATTTTAGAAACTCTACCCGAAGCGGAAGCGGCTGAAATTTTGTTTGCTCTTGACACAAAAGTGATGAGTAAGATTCTAGCAAAAATGACACCGCAAAAGGCAGCAATACTAACGCAATTATTACAAAAAGGACCACCCTTTGAAGAGGAGAAAGAATCGCAACAAACTCCTAACAATACGATTCCAAAAAATGGAGAAAATGCGATTTAATTCCCTTTAGATTAGGACAAAATTGAATTAAACCATAAATTCAAGCACTTCTAAAGCAATTTTAAACTTAACCTTGATTATAATTTAAGCACTATTATACAAATAGCATAATCAACAATACAAGGAAAGAGAATGAAAAAACTTTTAGTAGGCACATTAGGCATTGGATTAATTGCAAGTATGGCTTTGAGCGCAGATATTTATAATCCAAAAAACGAAAAAAATCATTTGGTAATCCCTATGAATGCACTTTCACAAGAGGATACAAAAAATGTAGGTGAAGTGGTAGCAGTGGAAACAAAATATGGTGTGGCGTTCTATCCCAATCTACAAGGAATCGCAAGCGGTTTGCACGGATTCCATATCCACGAGAACCCAGACTGCGGCGCAACAGAAAAAGGCTTAGGAATGAAAGCGGGGGGACATTGGGATAAATACAAAACAAACGCTCATTCTTATCCTTGGAGTGATACGGGACACATTGGAGATTTACCTGCACTTTATGTAGATGAAAAGGGCAATGCAACCAATCCCGTCCTTTCTCCAAAAATCAAAACTTTAGCAGAATTAAAAAACCATTCTTTAATGATTCATGTTGGGGGAGATAATCATCACGATACTCCAGCAGCACTTGGCGGAGGCGGTGCTAGAATGGTTTGCGGTGTAATTAAATAAATCTTACAACTTCCTAGAATCCTGTAAAATAGATTCTAGGAATCTTAAACATTTCAGATTCAAAGCCAAACTTTCTTTAGAGTGAATTTACATAATAAGATTCTCAACAGCTTGATTTAGAATTGTCTTTGATTCTAAAGATTTTATTGTAATCTCTCTTGAGTCTTTTAGCTTTTGGGCTAAACTTTTCTCGCAATTCTCACATTTTATATTCCCTAAAGTATCCACAACCACTCTCTGCAACTCGCCTTGCTACGAGAAATACTCACTCAAACTTACCGCTCATCTATACTCTCATATTTTCCAGCTTGGCATGCAATATGTTACGTAATCTCAAAACTATCCACAACAAAACTCACTTCTGTTTCCTACACATCATTTGATAAATTCCTTGCTTTTCCTCACGATTGGTATCTACCTTTAATATACCATATTATAAACTACTTTGCCAAACCAACCGCTAACATAAGATTCCTCTTCACCATTAAGGCACTCGCCCTATTATTTAATACATTTTTTAAGTCTAAGATTCTAAAAATCTATTCATATTCAACTCATATTTTCACTCAACAAGGATTAAAATCCATTAAAAAATAAAAAACTTTTAAATTCTACCCATTTTTATTACAAAATGAAATCTTATCAGAGCATAGTGAGGAATCCTTATTGTCAGATTTTTAATGATAGAATTGCTTGTGGAACAAAATTTTCTCTATATTGAATATAAATCTATTATTTATTGAAAGATTGCAAGGAAATTTGTAAAAATTAATATGGCAGAGAGGAAGGGATTCGAACCCTCGAAAGCTTGCACTTTACACGCGTTCCAGGCGTGCTCCTTCAACCGCTCGGACACCTCTCTAAAGTTGAATCCCAAAAGGGATTCTAAAAAGACTATTTTGCGGTAGCCATTTTACGTCTAAGATAAGCAATTTTACTTTGCAATGGTAAGTTTTTAGGGCAAACATCGTGGCATGCAAGCAAGCTCATACACCCAAACACACCATTATCATCACCTACTAACTCGTAAAAATCTGCGTCTGTCCTCTCATCGTGAGGGTCAAGCATAAACCGAACCACGCGGTTAAATCCTGCAGCTCCCACAAAATCTTCACGCATAAGTTTTGTTCCGCATGATGCAATGCAACAACCACATTCAATACATCTATCAAGCTCAAACACTTCAGCCGCAACTTCTGGTTCCACACGTTCTTCAATCTGACACATATGCTCTTCGCTTTTTTCTTGAGCGTGAATCCAGCTTTCTACGCGCTTACTCATTCCGTTCATCCAATTTCCTGTATCCACAGACAAATCTTTGATGAGCTTAAATGCAGGCAATGGCATAAGAGTAATCACGCCATCGGGGAAATCTTTTGTCAAAGTGCGACAAGCAAGACGCGGACGCCCATTAATCATCATTCCACAACTTCCACAAATCCCTGCACGACATACAAAGTCAAAGCTCAAATCTGGGTCAAATTGTTCACGAATCATATTCAACACAATGAAAACCGTCATAGAATGCGCTTCTTTGAGCTTATATTCTGCAAAATGAGGTTTAGATATTGCGCTATTTGGGTCAAACTTCAATACTCTAATCGTTAATTCTCTATTACTGCTTTGAACTGCTCCACTCATTGTTTGTCTCCTATTCTTTCATTACGTGCTTTATAATATGGTTGCAATTCAAATGGCATTAATGCTTCTTGGATTTCGTAGCGATTTTTGCCTTGTGCTTCCATATCCGAACGTATTTTATCAATTTGCTCTTGACGTCTTAGGCTTTCTGGATTTTCAATAATCATTCCTTTAGCACCATATCCACGGAATCCCGGAGCCATTTCCATTGTCGCAATATCAAGTGGCTCATAAGTAATGGTTGGCATTGTTTGATTGGGGTCTTCCCAACTTGTTAAAGTGCGTTTAAGCCAATTTTGGTCATCTCTTTTTGGATAATCCTCACGACTATGCGCCCCACGAGATTCTGTGCGGTCTAATGCACCTTTTGCAACACACAATGCAATCTTCAACATTTTTGGCACACGATAAGCTTCCTCTAATTCAGGATTTGCTGAAAGCCGTTTTGTCTTGATACCAATATTTTTACTGCGGATATAAAGTTGTTCTAATTCACTTACAGCAGACGCTAAATGCTCACCATCTCTGAATATTCCTACTTTATCTCCCATAATTTGCTTCATACTATTTTTGATTTCAAACACATTCTCTGTGCCTGTATTTGCCAAAATACTATCCAAATATCCTTGTTGTGCATTAATGAAATCTTCCACTAATTTTGTTTCAATATCTGCATAAGTTCCTGTGCAAGATTCTGCAAAATAATCTCCGATAATCATACCACTAACTACCGCTTCACTCACAGAGTTTCCACCTAATCGGTTAAAGCCGTGTAAATCCCAGCAAGCTGCTTCACCAGCAGAAAATAAGCCGGCAAGCGCAGTTTCGCCTTTAGCATTTGTTCGGATTCCACCCATACAATAGTGCTGCATTGGTTTTACAGGAGCCCATTTATCTGCAGGGTCAATTCCAGCAAACACTTGGCAGATTTCTTGCACATCACGCAAATTTGTTTCAATATGTTTGCGTCCTAAAATAGAAATATCAAGCCACAAATGCTCGCCATAAGGAGAGCTTACACCTTTACCCTCACGGATTCTTTGAAGCATTCTACGCGCAACAACATCACGGCTCGCAAGTTCTTTTTTCTCTGGCTCATAATCTGGCATAAAACGATAACCATCTACATCACGCAAAACACCACCATCTCCACGACATCCTTCTGTTAATAGAATCCCGCTTGGGAAAAGTCCGGTTGGGTGGAATTGCACCGCTTCCATATTGCCTAATTTTGCGATTCCTGTTTCAAGTGCTAATGCTGTTCCTGTTCCCTCACAAATTACAGCATTGGTAGTATCTTTATAGATTCTTCCATAACCACCTGTTGCAATCAATGTTCCTTTGGCAACATAGCCGATTAATTCGCCTGTAATTAAGTCGCGCACAACCGCACCATAACAACGATTATTTTTATGAATCAAAGCCAAAGCTTCTTTTCTATCGTGGATAAGAACGCCGCGCTTTAATGCTTCATTTGCCACAGCAAAAAGCATAGAGTGTCCTGTTGCATCTGCGGTATAACAAGTTCTCCATTTTTTAGTCCCACCAAAGTCGCGAGAATGAATTAATCCGTGTCTAAACTCTTCCTCTGTAATAGTTGTTTTTTGTGCATTAATAATTGCTGTTCTATCACCTTTTTTAATTCTTGTCCATGGAACACCCCAAGCAGCTAATTGACGAATTGCTTTAGGTGCTGTGGTAACGAACATTCTTGCTACCTTTTGGTCGCAACCCCAATCACTTCCTTTTACTGTATCAGCAAAATGCAAATCTTCATTATCGCCATCACTCATTTTAGAGTTTCCAAGACTTGCCTGCATACCACCTTGAGCGGCAGCAGAGTGGCTTCTCTTCACAGGAATCAAACTCAAAACGATTGTGTTAAGTCCTCTCTCCTTACAGGCAACTGCCGAACGAAGTCCTGCCAAACCTCCACCAATTACCAATGAATCGCAATATACTATTTTCATTCATCTCTCCTTTATAGAGTTTTGCCTAAGGCAATCCAAGTGAAGTCCGCGATAAATGCAATCACACCCAAAACAATAAAAACTGCAAATACAGCGATTTTAATATTTTTACGCTTTACATTACTCTGTGCGGTAGTTGGTGCTTCAAGCGGAATCCATTTGATGATGACACGATACATTCCAATGCTTGCGTGTAACACCATAACAACAAGTAGCACGAGGTAAAATTCTGCCAAATTACCCTCTACAAATCTTGATGCAGAAGTGAATGCATTAATACTTGTGGAATTAAAAAGAATCGTGATAAGATGCGCACCACCCAAGAAAAATAATGCAAATCCTGTTAAAAATTGAATCCACCAAAGTGTAGTATCACAATGTTTCATCAAAGACTTGTGTGTTTTAAAAATCATAAATTGTTGGT
This sequence comes from Helicobacter ganmani, assembly GCF_003364315.1. Taxonomy (NCBI): domain Bacteria; kingdom Pseudomonadati; phylum Campylobacterota; class Epsilonproteobacteria; order Campylobacterales; family Helicobacteraceae; genus Helicobacter; species Helicobacter ganmani. Next base: position 358,909 of record NZ_NXLS01000001.1, read on the forward strand.
AGTTTGCTGGGAATTTTCTCATCGCCAAAAACGCGTGAGCCACAAAAACAACACTAATAACAATCACTACCAAAGTAGTTAAAAGTGGAATCCCTTTACCACCAAAAATAAATGAACCTTCACTAAAACCGACTACTGCCTCAAACGCTTCTGTTCCAAGTAAAATAGAAGATGTAAAACACATATGAAGCAAAATAAAGATTGCTAAAATAGCTCCTGTAATACTTTGCAACATATCCCAACGCGCAGGATTCTTACTTTTTTTGCGCTCTGAAGTTACTTTTAAATAACTCTCAATTACTACTTCATCATTTTGCATAAAATCCTCCTAAAGTAGATTACTAGTGCTATGCACAACGCCATTAAACCTAAAAATCGTGCAATTATAAAATATTTTAGATAAAATTACATTAAATATTTTTAAGAACTTAAGAACTTTTTTATTAAAACTTTAAGAAAACTTAAGTATTATCTAATTTATTAAAACCAAAGAAAACAATTTAAAAAGGAAAAAAATGTTTCCATTTACTGATAAAGAACTTTTAAAACCAGTAGAATTAAGCATTGACAAAGTGCGTCCAATATTAATTCAAGACGGCGGCAATGTAACTTTGTTAAAAATTGAAAATGGCAAAGTATTCGTCCGATTAGAGGGTGCTTGCAAAGGCTGTCCAAGCAGTGCGCAAACTTTGAAATTTGGCATTGAACGCGCACTTAAAAACGATATTCACCCTGATATTGAGCTAATCCACGTACCATAATTTTAGAATTCTAAGGAAAGTTGGCGTATGACAAAAGATTTTATCTATTTTAAAAACAAAGCTAAACTTGCTTTCCGCAAGCGTCAATATTCCCGCGTTTTAGAGATTCTCTCTTGCGCAAATGTTTTCTTAGAAAACTTAAACGCCAAGCAATCGCTTTATTTTACTATGCTTTGTATGCTTTCTGATATGGCATTAGAATATGAAGATGAGGCACGTGCGCTTTTTGAATATTATCAAGTCATTCACAATAAAAACAACTTGGAAGCGGAAGAAATTGTGCTAGAGATGATTGAAAACTTTGATAAAAATCTTTATGCACTCAATCTTGCCATTTGGAGCTTGCAAGAAGCAGAGATTGACAAAAACGATGGAATCTTATATGAAGACTTTGAGGTTCATTCCGCAAAAGTTGGCTTCAAAGAAGCCTTTGAAGATTTAATGTTTAGCTCCAAAATTATCTTTACTAACAAAAATGAGTTTTTATTCTTTGTGAGAAATTTAGTAAAATTTGGCTTTGAAGACATTGCGATTAATTATTTTGAAAATGCGGGCAATCTGCTGTTTTACGACAAAGATTTTATGCGTCTTTATCGGAAAATTTTACAAAACAAAAAAGTTTAAAATCAATATTATATTCAAGGAAATTAAATGCGAGTAGCCGTTCAGAAAAATTGCGATTCTGCTTTGCGCTTTATTAGTGATGACTCAAGAGAAAATCTGCAAACCAAAGACTGCAATCCTAAAAATTGCGCGTTTTTAATCACTCAAAGCAATCAAAACTACATAGAATCTGCAAAAAAAAATGGATTTGAAATTTTTATTTACCCAAAAGATTTAATAAAATATTTTGATTTGGATTTAAAACTTGTTGGAATCACTGGCACAAATGGCAAAACCACAACCGCCGCTATGATTTATTCTATTTTGCTAGATTTTGGCTTTTGTGTTGCACTGCTTGGCACACGAGGATTCTTTATTAATGGCAAAGAAAAACGTCCCAAAGGACTAACAACCCCTAGTCTATTGGAAATTTATAGTGCAATCAGTGAAGCAAAAAGTGAGAATTGCACATATTTCATAATGGAAGTTAGCTCGCACGCCATTGTGCAGAATCGCATTGAGGGATTACATTTTGATTTGCGGATTCTTACAAATATCACAAGCGACCATTTAGACTATCATAAAACTTTAGAAAACTACATTTCGGTGAAAAATTCCTTTTTTTCCAATCCTGCGGATTTAAAACTCATCAATAAAGACGAACCCAATGCACATTATACACTAGAAAAAGCCATTACTTATGGCATAGAATCCCCCGCAACGCTCAATGCTAAAGCTTACAGCTTGCAAGAGGGAATCACTGCTCAAATCGCCTATGGCAAAGAAGAAGCAACGATGGAATGCACACTTTTTGGCAAACACAATCTCTATAATGCACTAGCAGCAATCGGGGCGGTAAAATTGCTAGAAAATGTCCCCTTAAATGAAATTTGCAAAAGATTAGAGAATTTTGGCGGAGTGTTAGGAAGAATGCAAGTCGTGCATCAAACCCCTTTAATTATTGTGGATTTTGCCCATACAGAAGATGGTATGGAAAAAATCTTTCAATCTTTTTTACATAGAAAAATTGCTGTTGTCTTTGGCGCAGGGGGCGATAGAGATAAACTTAAGCGTCCAAAAATGGGATTATGTGCAGCCAAATATGCGCAAAAACTCTATATCACGAGTGATAATCCGCGCAGTGAAATTCCCATACAAATTATGCAAGAGATTCTAAGCGGAATCCCACAAGACTTAAGAAATCGTCGTGAAATTCTGCTAGAAGAAAGCCGAGCCAAAGCAATTAGAATCGCAATTCAAAATCTTAAAAACGACGAAGTATTATTGATTTTGGGTAAAGGCGATGAGACTTATCAAATCATAGGAAATAAAACTTTGCATTTTGATGATTGCGAAGAAGTACAAAAAGCATTAGAATCTCTGCATTAATCCGCTATTGTTTTGATTGTTCGAGGATACTTTTTCCAAAGATTAAAGTAGAGGTTAAGAGATTAGAAAAGTATAGAATCCCTTGCGGGATTCTAAGAGGAATCTTAAAAGACTATTGAAGTAATCTTAAGATATTTTGTTGAACCGCATTTGCTTGGCTCATTGCATAACTTCCAGCTTGAGCTAGAATGTTCAAGTTAGAGTAGTTTGCACTCTCTGCTGCAAAATCTACTTCTCTGATTCCACTTTCAGCAGATTTTACATTCACTTGAGTGATTGTAATATTGTTGATTGTAGATTGCATTTGTTGTTGAACAGAACCTAAGTCAGAGCGAATGCTATCAAGTTGTTTAATCGCAGATTCTGCAATATCCATAACAAGCATTGCACCTTTAAGGGTTGTAACGCCTGAACCATATTCTGTTCCCGTTGCAGTTACTCCAATAGATTTCAAAGTAGCATCATTGAAAGAACCTTTGATATTTCTTAGAGTTGTAACTGCTTCACTTTTAACGGCTTGAGAGCCAACACCAAGTCCGCCATTAGCAATAGTAGCGGCATCATTGAAAACAATATCATTTGCGCCAAGTTGAGTGAGGTTTAATGTCCCTACATTAAGCTTATTAATAGCAGCAGTCATTCGCATAATGCCCGCACCTGTTATTGATGCACCACCAACTTTTATTTCTATACCTCTACCATCGGTTGAAGTTAATCTCAATGCACCATTTGTGTCAATAGAAGCTTGAACTCCTGTGGTATCTTTGTATTGGTTGATTGCTTGAACAAGCCTATTGTCTCTGTCATTTGCTTTTACATCTAAAATATCCCCAATACGAATACCATTAATGCTTAATGCGGATACATTTCCAGCTTGCACTGCCGCAGTACCTGCTACCTGTACATCAGCTTCTGCACGTACACCACCCAATTCATCAGAATAGCGGTTGATTGCTTCTGCTAGGACACCTAGACCTGTTCCTGCACTAGATGATAAAACAACAGATTCCAAGTTAACGGTTTTATTGGCAACTGTGAAAGATAAAGTAGTTGTCATACCACCATTCCCTGCAGTTAATGCTGTACCGCTGATTTTATAGCTTTCTGTTCTCACATGCCCGATTTTATCAGAGCTTGTTGCACCAATGCTTGCTCTAATAGTTTGGTTAGAATACGCACCCACTTGGAATTCTTTGTTTGTAAAACCACCTGCAAGGAGTGTTAGACCATTGTAGCTTGTAGTCGCTGCGATATTGTCTAGGGATTCAATCAATCGGTTAATATCTGCTTGAATCGCTTTTCTTGTAGTTTCAGTTTGTCCATCTTGTGCTGCTTGAGTCGCCTTTGTCTTGATAGTATCAAGGACTTTTACTTGCTCGTCCATAGCTTTATCCGCAATTTGGATAATTCCCATACCATCGTTTGCATTTCGGATTGCTTGACCTAGTGTGTTTGCTTGTGAGCGCAATGAGTCGGCAATCGCCATACCTGAAGCGTCATCTTTTGCAGAGTTGATTCTAAGACCACTGCTTAATTTTTGAAGCGAACTTGCTAAACTTGTTTGTGTAAATGTGCTTTGAGCTGTTGCGTTGAGTGAATTTACATTCGTATTGACTTGAAATGCCATTTTAAACTCCTTTTTATTTGTTTGCCTTCCTTGGCAAAGATTTAGATTTAAAAGTTTTTATAACTTTTAGAAGTTGGTTTGAAAAGAATTTAAATTTAAAGAAAAGTAAGAATCTTAAGAAAATCTTTGATTATTGAAAATTATAGTTTTCAATACAAAATTTAAAATCAATCCTCATATTCTTAAGAATTGTTTAATTCTTAACTTTATTGGAAATATATATGCAGTTCAATAGTGATTTAAATTTAACTTCTAAAATTAATTACAAATCAAAAGAAAAATCCAAAGATATTGTAAATTTTAGTTCCTTGTTCAATCAAGTTGCACTAAAAAACTTTACCAAAATTGATATGGATATATTATTTTTTATTGTTAAAAAAGTATATAACAAAAGCAAAAAACTTGTAAGGTTTGAAATTGACGAGCTAACCGATTTAATAGATTCTAAAAGAACAAGATTTAAAAACAAGAATCGCCTTTTAGAAAATATAGAATCTTTCTGTGAAAAACTGCAAACTTCATTTATCAAAAATTATGTGATTAATGGCAAAACAACTGATTTATATCGCATTACTTTATTTAATGTCAGTTCTCACTATGAAAATGGAATCTTGAAGTTTATCAATGTAAAAATCACTCCTGAAGCAGTAAGATTTTTTAACAATGTCAAGGAATATAATCTTGTGGCTTTTTCGTTAGAGGAATTTTCCTTTATTAGCTCCAAACACTCCAAAAACCTTTATAGAATCGCAAAGCAAATTGAAAGAAGCAAAAGCAAAAGTTGGGTTGTCAATTCCTTTCTTTTAGAAAACATTATGGACATTAAAGAAAGCCATAAAGCAAAAGAAAAGTTAAAACTCTCAAGGATTCAACAATTCTACCTCTCCCCTGCTCTCAAAGAATTAAATGGAAAAAACTATCTAGGGAATCCTTATTTTGAAAACAAACTCATCTGTGAAACCATTAAAGAAAACAAGGTAACAACCAACAATAAAGTTACGCACAATGTCGTAGCTTACAAGCTTTCTTTTATAGAAGCTGATAATGTGGAGGAATAGCAATGAAGCTTTTAGATAAAGAAAGGAATCTCTTATTAGAGATACGAGAAGTGCAAGATATGTTTTATTTTGATGATTATCTCTGTAATCATCTTTATAAGAAAAAGCAAAAAGAACCACAAGAGAATCTTATTTCTTTTTGTGAGCAATATCTAAATTCTTTAAATTTTTGCACGATACAAGAAGTGATTTTAGAAGCGCAATATCCTCAAGATTTTATTCTTTTGAATGGACATAAAGAGGAAATATGCTCATACGATAACAAAAATGGATTGCAACTCAAGCAACCAAATTTATTTTAAAAAGGAGAACAATGAATCAAGGACAAGACTTTGAATTACTCTTAAAGCTTAAAGAGTTAGAAAAAGAGACAAATTTCCATTTTGTCATTGATAAAGACAATGCAGAAATTTATCTTTTTGAACCTAATAGCAAAGAATCTTTTGATAAAATTAATATTCAAAAAGAATTAAAGGAGATAAAAAATGCAAATCCTATCAAGCAACCAGATTCCACAAGCGTGGAAAGATATACCCGCAATGTCATTGGACGAATTAGAGGAATTATCAAGGAAAGAGAGGATAGAAGCCGAGCAGAGACTAGCAGAAGTGAGGAAGTGGGGGCAAGAAGTAGAGAAATTGGGACAAGAAATAGACAACTTCATCAATTCTATGACAGCCAAATATGGCAACAAGGATTAAGCCCACAAGAAAGAATTAAAGTAGAGGAATTAAGCAAAAAGCTTGAGGAACAATACAAACAATCCGAATACTACAAGCAACAAGCCCTTAAAGCTTACCAACAAAATGGAGTAACTCTTACTCCAAATATCAAGAATCTACAAAATGAAAATATTTTAAATGCAGAATCCCCACAAAAAGAAATTTCCCCTCCTGATTATGAGGCAATTTTAAATGCAGATAAAGGATTTAGAACAGAAAAAACAATCCAATATACTATTGAACAGATTGCTAAAGAATATCATCTACCCATAGAGCAAGTTAAAAAGGAAATAGATAGGATTCTATACAAACAAGAAAAAGAGAATCCCAAAACTCAAGAATCCATACAATCTAAAACACAAACTCAAGAAGTAAATCAAACACAAGAATCTAAAGATTTACCGCTTCAAAGAGATTCAAAAACACTAGGAAATCCAAAGCCTACAAAAGAGCAAGAACAATCTTTTGGTAGAGGAAGATAATAAAAAAGGAGAACAAATGAGCAAAATAGAATGGACAGATTTTTCCAAGAGATTAAGAATTAAGCAAGGAGGCAATAATGAATAAACCAATTTTAGATGTATGCTGTGGATTTAGGCATTTTTATGCAGATAAAGAAAATCCAAATGTGCTTTTTTGCGATAAGAGAGAGGAAGTAAATCCAAATCAAATTTTAGATTTTACTAATTTGCCCTTTCTTGATGAGAGATTCTCTTTAGTTATCTTTGACCCTCCACATATTGCTCCAAATCGTGGTAGCCAAAAGTCTTTTATGGTGCAAAAATATGGAAAACTAAGCCCAAATTATAAAGAGGATTTGGCGAAAGGATTTTTAGAGTGTATGCGTGTGCTAAAGCCCAATGGCACTCTAATCTTTAAATGGAGTGAAGCACATATTAGTCTAAAAAGTATTTTAGAGTGCTTCCCACAATCTCCAATTCTAATGCAAAAAAGCTCTAAAACTTCACATTTTTGCGTATTTTTTAAGCAATAGGAGGTAAAAAGTTGCGCGCAAGGAATCAAGGAATGAAAATGAAATATTTTGTTTATGAAAAAAATCTTTCAAACACTTGTTTTTATAAAAAATCATTTAAGATATTAAAAGAAGCAAGGGAATATACCAAAACACATAAACCTCCTTTATTTAGGTGTTTTGTAATTTCTAGGGGCAAAGACATTTTAGATTCTATACTTAAAGCAGAAAAAGGAGTGAAAATATGGCAGAAATGAGAAACAATAATCAATCAAAAATACAAAAAGATTGATTATAGGACATTAAAAGATATGAAAAAAGAGAACCACAAAAAAGGAGTGGCAAAGAAATGAAAATAGTAGAAATAGTAGAAGCTTTGGAACAAACTTCAGAGGCATTAGAGAATGTAATTTTAGGCTATGGAATAGGAATTTCAATTCCTTTGAGCTATTGTTGTATTGTAGCTTTTTTATATCTAAGACAAAAACATACCTAAAACAACTTACGCTATTCCTCAAAGACTTTAGAAACAATATATTGACTAACACTTAGTCGCTTTTTGTCGGCTATTTCTTTAATGATTTGATAATCACTTTCAGAAAAATAAAGGCTTACGAGTTTTGTTTTCTTTTTTTCTTCATTAATTGGCTTTCTTCCCTTATTGGCTACCTTTTTATTGATGAAATTCTCCACTTCACTTTCTTTAATTTCTTTGTTTTTGGATTCAAATTTATTCATTGGTTACCTCCATTAACTCTTTAAAAACTTTCAAAAAATCCTCTTTAGCTCTTTTGGAGTTTTTGATTCCCGCCTCCACAATTCCTTTGCCCTGCAATATTGCTTCTTTTAAAGCCTCTCGCTCAAAAATGATATTCTTTAACAAGAAAAAATCATTCTCGTTTTTGCTCTTTATGAAGTCTTGAAATTCCCCTATTTTATACTGCAAAAATGGATTAGTCGTTGCTTTTGTAATCGCAACTACGCCCTTTAAATTCCGATTTATCTTTTCAGCTTCTTTTAGATAATCTAACATTTTGCTTAAAACAACTACATCTAATCCATTGGGGATAGTCGGGATAATGCAAATATCACTATAAATCATCGCGCCACGCATTTCGGTAGAATCTCTACCCCCTGTGTCTATCACAATGTTTTGATAGCTTTTCTTTGCTTGTTTAATGAGTTCTTGCAATTCTCCACTATGGCTATTTTTAAAATCAAAAGGCATTTTTTTCTCTTCTCTAAAAGAGAGGAAAGCACTAATGCTCTTTTGTGGGTCTAAATCAATTACAAGGCATTTACCCTGCTCGTTTAACTTAGTTGCAAGATTAATCGCAAATGTTGTTTTACCACTTCCGCCTTTTTCATTACAAATGGAAAAAACCATTTTTACTCCTTTAATTTAATATTATATAAATAAATATTTTAAAACATTATAAAATATTATTAACATTTTAAAATATTTTATTAATCTCTATTTCTTTTAAAATCATTTTCTCTAGCCTCTGTTTCATTTCTGCAACGCTATCAATAACCCTTTTTCATTGAATTACCTCCTTGATATTAACTTCATAATATTTAAACAAAGAGGGAATCCTCTTGTTTATCTCTTTTTGTTGCAAGTATTCCTTAAAAGCCTTTGTGCAAACAACCGACTTTAAAAGAAACAACTCTTGATTTTCCAAAGTTTTTAAGAAGTTATGAAAATCCTCTTGCAACTGCAAGTAATAACTTTCCTTTCTGCGCATTATTCCTCCTCTTATAGCTTTGCTTTACAAATTCTTGCCAATTCTGTGTAATAGGCAACCCAACCTTTTAAAGCTTCGTCTTGTTGTGCGTGTTCTTTTTGGAAATTTAGAATCATTTGCACTTCCTTATGACAATGCCTTAAAAGCTCTCCAAAATCCCAACTTTCAGCAGAGATTTTATAAAAATCTCTAAGCTGTTTCTTCTGCCAAATCATTAAATGTCCCATTCCCTATTCCTTTATAAAAGATTCCAAAGATTCTTTGATTTTCTCCCAAGTATCATTTCTTGAAAAAATAGCAGTATAATATCTGCCTTTCCACTTAATGTAATAGTTATGAAAAATACCTGTAAGAGCTTCTAGCATAAAGAAACCACTACCAAAAAAAATTGGAGGAAGAATCTCAAACATTTCCCAATATTCCTCCTCGCTAATTTCTTTCCACTCTTCAATTTTATAAGAATAACCATAAGGTGAAATATATTCCATTTTAAAACCTTTTCTATAAATTTATGACATAATTATATCAAAAATAATAAATAAAGTCAAGCTTTTTTATAAAAAAAGCACTATTTAAGCAAAAAATTAATAAACTTCCATTACCTAACTTTTCTCCCTTTTTTAAGGGGGGCGTTGCGGGGGGTGTCCCCCTGCTTTATGGAACATTAAAATGAGACTTTAAGGCTCATTTTTCCGCCTTTAACCTTGATAAAGGCGGGGCAATAAGGAGAAATTATGACAAAACAGGAATTTAACGAAGCTCTTAAGGCATTAAATCTCACCAAAAAAGAGTTTTGCGAAAAATTGCGGGTAAATTACACAAGCTTGGTTAGCTCTTGGTTTAGAGTAGTGCCTATCCCACAATATGCAATTTCTTGGCTAGAACTTTACAAAACTGCTCAAAAATACGAACAAGTTGCAGAAATTTTTAAAAAGGAATTTATCTTTAAAGGGCAAGAATCTACAAGCTTCACAAGAAAAGAATTTGAGGCAAGATTGCAAGAATTAAAACTCACACGCATAGAATTTTGTAAAAAAGTTGGAATGAATGAAAATAGCATTCTTGCTAATTGGGATAGACAATCCCCCATTCCCTTATGGGTAGAGGCTTGGTTAAACACCTATGAAAATACAGAAAACTTTAAAAAGTTAGAGATTTTATTTGAGGGTTTTATAAAAACCTAAATCTTGGGCTTGGATACATTTTTTTCTAATTAATAATGTATAATTCCACTCATTCAAATTTCAAAACAAAGGAAAAAATAATGAAAAATCATCTTAAATTGCTATTATTAGCAGGTATTGCAGGTTTTTTTGTGGCGTGTGGAGATAATGGATTGGTTGCGCTTAAGAATAATGGGTATAATAGTGAGCTTTACGACTATGGAATAAAACAAGTGCAAGAAAAATACCCCGATTATAAACTATATTCTTATGAATCATTAAAAAGTGTTCCATTCTTAAAACTTGGTGAAAAAGCTTTTGTAAAGTCAAGAGATTTCGTAGCAGAAATGACAAAAGATAAAACAAAACAATATGTAGATATAATTTTTGCCTATAAAAGTGATACAGACTATAAACTTATTTATGTAGAATGCCTTAATGCAAAAAATGGTAATTCTTGCCCCTACATTGTTGATAAAACACAAGGATTATATTAATACATTAAAACAAAGAGGGAGATTTCTCCTCTCTTTTTATCCAAATCCTCATAAAATTCCTTAAACTTGTGGAATCTCAATTATAGATTCAACTTATATTAAAAAGGAATATCGGCATCGGTTATGGTTGTGGTATTTTCTGCTATTTGTGCCATTTCCTCAATTTGCTGTTGGGGAGCTTGTGTTCCCTCATAAACAATTTCAGGTTCAGGTTGTGCATTTTGTTCATTTTGTGTCTCTTTTGCTTTGGAAGTTACAAATTCAAAGCTTTTTACTAACACTTCCCACGAATATTTTGGTTGTCCATTTTCGTCAGAATAAACAGAGGTGTAAATCTCTCCATTGCATAAAAACTTATCGCCTTTCTTGAAATATTGATGAGCGATTTCAGCTCTCTTGCCAAAGATTGTTAAGGGAATCCAATCTGTGCGGTCTTTTGTGATTGTCTCATTTCCCTCTTTCTTTGTAGTTCTCTTTGAGATTGCAAGAGAGTTTTTCGCATAAGGAAGTCCATTTTGCGTATAAGAGAGTTGAAAATCTCTACCTAAATTCCCACATAGTGTAACTTGATTCATTGTGTATCCTTTAAAAACAATATTTAACATTTAAAAAATGTTAAAAAATAGTTAAAACTATTTAAAACTATTTTTTAATACTTTTCTAAAGAGCCACGATTCAAATATTTGTTGAATCGTTTTGTATTCTTGTTTCAACATTGTTTCAGCTGGATAACAAATGTGATAACTAACGACAGAAATTCCATATTCTTATTTTTTGCTTTTAAAGCATTTATCAATGAATGCAGAACATACTTTACAATCATCTTTATAGCCTTTTGGCAATTCTAAATTATTTTTATTTGCTAAATCCTCTGCTAATTTGATTTGCTTCTCACTTGGTGGTGTAGGAGCTTTAGTCTTGTTTAGCTTTTCAATAAAGGCACTGCACTCTTTACAATCCTCATATATTTCTTTTGGAATCTCTATGTCCTGCTCTTTTGCTAGTTTTTCTGCATAGGCTATTTGTTTTTCACTTGGCTTGGTAATTTCTTTTTGGTTAATGGGAGCAAATTCCATTTTCTGATGTAAAGGGCGTATAAAGTCTGTGTATTTTAGCTCTCCCTTTGCAATGCAATCTAGCACATTTTCCATTTCTTTAGTAAATTGCGCTTTTGTAATCCATTCCTCTTTATTATTTAGTGTTTGGATAAGAGTGATTCCTTTTTGTGTAGGGATAATGATATGCTCTTTACCTTTTTTCTCTAAGATAATATAGCCTCTCTCTATTAAGATAGGGAGATAGGTTGCATAGGTGCTAGGTCGTCCAATTCCATTTTTCTCTAAAAGGGAGATGAAGTTGCTTTCTTTATAAGGGCTTGGAGCTTTTTTCTTGAATTCTTGTGTATCAAATTTAGCAATCACAATCTCTTCTTCCTTGCTAAACTCTATGTCTTGAATTACTTTGTCCTCTTCTTCCTCTTCGTCTGCTTCTTCCGCAAATACACCTTTAAATCCTTTGTATAAGCATTTCGTGCTTTTGATATGGAAAAGCATTGCCTTAATGGTAAAAGTGTAGTCTGTAATGGAGTTAATGCAATCTTTTGCTTGTGATAGAATCGTGTTTTGATAAATGGCTTGGTAAATCTCTTTTTCTTTGGGACTTAGATTATTTTCTTTGGCAATCTCATCTAATTGATTAAAAGAGTGGTAGTGTGTAATTCTAATTGCTTCGTGCGCTTCTGCTTGACTTTGGCTTCCTGCTTTATATTCTCTCCTTTGATACCATTCTTCACTGCTTAGATGAGATTGTAACTCATCTAAAAACTCTTTAGAAATTGCATTAGAATCTGTGCGATGATAAGTAATCAAGCCTTTTTCAAAAAGCTTTTGCGCACAATCCATTACTTCTTTTGTGGAAATTCCTAATCTCTTGCTTAGAGATTCTTGTAGTTGTGAGGTTCTATAAGGCATTTTTGGGGAATTTTTAACTTCTTTACTTTCAATTTCGTAGCATTTTGCAATATCTGGCAAATCATTAATAATAGAAAAAGCCTCTTGTTTATCATTGTAGAGATTATTATTTAAAAGAGACAATTCTTTACCATTTTTGCTAGAAATCGCTTTAATCTTATAATCCACTTTTTCTTTTAGAGGAAGTTTCTCATAGGCTTCAATTTCTTGTTGTCTTTGCACAATTAAAGCTAATACAGGGGTTTGCACTCTACCTATGCTAATATTCTCTTTAAAGATTCCCGCATATTTTGGGCTTAGAATGAAACCTACTAATTTATCTCCTACCGCTCTTGCTTTCCAACTCTCAAACATTTTTATATTGCTTTGTGAAAAAGGAATTGCATTTGTAATGCCTTTCTCAATGCCACTCTCTGTAATCTCAAAAAATTCTGCCCTTTTCACACTCTTTGGATTCTTGTTTTTTAACATTTGATAGAAAAAATAACCAATTGCATATCCCTCTCTATCTGGGTCTGTTGCGATATAAACTTCTTTTCCCTCTGCTTCTTTTAAGGCTTTAAAGATATTATTCTTTTTTCTCTCATCGGTAAAATCAAAGATTGGCTCATAATTATCAAAATCTTTTAAAAAATCTTGCGTTAAACCTTTAAAGTGTCCTGCGGTTGCAAAGACTTTTGCGCCTGTGATTTTTTGGATTTTTTCCACTTTATTTGGGCTTTCAATGATGATTAAAGTATCGTTTAATTGCATTTTTTCTCCTTATTTATAAGTTTATGGTATAATCCCACTATCCATAAGGCAAAATGGATAAAAGAAATTTGCAACCTTTGGTGTGGTTGAAAGCTCAATTCTCGGTCTGGGAATTGAGCTTTTTTTTTGGCTATTGAGTTGGGTGTGGGGAGGAACACACCAAAGGAGTCCAAAATGGAACTTTTAAGTTTAATCATTGCAGGGATTGCAGTGTTTGTAACGCTTTTTAGAGAGGAGATAAGAAACCTCCTAAAAAGGTAAATCTCTGCCATTTGCAAATTTACACCGCTAAAACTTGCCACTTTAGCGGTGGTTTTATCTCCCATTGCTTCCTTTAATTGAAATAAAGATAGATTCACTACTTACTTCCTTTTTTATTTAAAAAAATCAGAAGTAGCACTCGTTTTTCCATTGCTTATGCTACCACCCCCGCTCTTTTTAAAGCTGTCATATAATTTCGTAGCAGTTTGTCCCATAGGGAGCATTGATGTAATTCCTCTTCCTAATGCTGCTTTGATTCCTGCTCCTGCTATTAATCCTGCTCCTCCCGTCATTGCACCTGTTGTAGTTGCAGAACCTACTGCCTTTAGAGGTGCTAATCCCACTGCGTCATCGTTTTGAGTGCCTAAAATTTGATTTACCCAACTTGGAACTTTAATTAAAATCATAATCGCAATGATTGCAACTATCATTAAGCCTATGGGTTTAAAAAATATGAATGTCAAGCTTGCAATCACTTGCTCTAATTGTGAAACATTATTTGGTATTAATTCTACCTTCTCTAATGCTACCATAGGAAAATTGCCTATAATCATCGCAATGGGTGCATACATAGAATAAGAAAGATAAAGCTTTAGCCAAGAGAAAAAATATCCTCTTAACTGATTCATCATCAAACAAGGAATTACAATAGGAGCAATAGAAAGAATGATTGTTGCCATAAACTTTGTAACAATGCAAATAGAGGTAATGGCAAGAATTAAAATCATATAGGTTAGCCACATTAACCCCCAAAAGAACATATAAATACCTGCATATATGGCACTGATAAATGTAGGGTCATCAAAAACAAGCCCTTTGCCTTGTTTTTTAAAATACTCAAATAAACTTTCGTATATTGCACTCATTCCATTATTTAAAGTATCAATCCCATTTCCAAAACTTGTTGCAAAATCTGTGCTTCCAAAATTCTGTGCAGTAATGGCAGAGACATAATTAATAGGCAAATCCAATAAATTTAAAAACTCATAATAAGCCCCCTCATTGCCCATTATGACATAAACAATGCTTACAATCACTATCCAAACCAAAGATTGATAAGCGTCCTCTTTGTCAATTCCGCCTTTATGCAATCTTTTGATAAGCCAAAAGATTGCAATTAATCCTATAAAGCAATAGGCTAATCCATTAAAAAAGATTGCTTGTCCTGCGCCATAAATCATACTTATAAGGTTGGAAGCAATTTCGTGTAATTGTCCAAAAAGTGATTCAAACAATCCTTTTGCGCTTTCTTCTCCCATTTAGATTCCTCTTGAAAAAGTTTGTGTTGAAAGAATGTTGGTTTGTGTTTTTTCTTGTATGGATTCTCCATTACAAGTTTGTGTTACGATAATTTCTTTTTCTATTATGGTATTACCCTCTATTTGAGTAATGTGCTTTGTTGTCGTCTTTTGTAAAGGTATAGAATCTAATTTATAAGGAATATCTTTTTCTTTGATACTTTCTTTGGATTCTTGCGTTGTGATTTGATTTGTTTTTGTAGGATTTGTTTCGTTTAATCCTAAAAATTTTAAAAAACTAAACAGCATTCTTTTTTCCCTTTTGCTATTTTAAAGGAAGCAAATGCTTCCTTAAAGACTCTAAAAAACTCTTGACTGATTCCCTAAGAATTACTTAGCAAATTATCGCCCTCTGCCTTGATTTTCCTTTTCTTGCACTTTCTCTTGTGTTTGAGATTGTGTTTTGTTAATCATATTGGTATGTGCTTGGGTTGGTGTATATTCTTGTCCTTTGTTTTGGGCATTAATGAATCGGATTAAAGAATCCGCAATCACACCCTCAATACCAATTCTTTTAAGATTAGGCAATCCATTAGCGACACCATTTGCTAGTTTTTCTCTGTAATTTTCCATCGCATTCATATCACGCTCTTTAAATTGGCTCTTATCAAGCCCTTTAAACTCACTAATATGGTAAAGCGATTTGGTTTGCAGTTTTGGCTCTGGCAAATCTACCCTTTCTTTCACGACATAGGTTCGCCTTGTTTTTTCATTTACCGCAGTCATCGGCTCATTGGTTTTTGGGTCAATTTTATCCCTTAATTCCCAAGTAGCCATATACTCCAAGCGATAACAAGGTGGTTTTTTGTCATAAGATTTACCCTCTTTTGTAACGCCTTTATAGGTTTTAAGTTCTCCGCCTAATTTCCAAGCGTCTTTAATGTCAATGAAATCATTGCTCTTATAGCTATTTCCATTAGCGAATGTTCTTAATAGGGCACTATTTAATCCAACGAAAGGCTTGCCTGTTGTAACATCATAGGGCATAGTCTTATCCATTGTCTCCTGTGTCATTGGTTGATTCAAGAATAGTTTATCTCTTGCCACATACATTGCGTGTGAGACAACTGCAACTTTGCCTTTATTGACATTTTCCAATCTTTCGGCATTGGTTGCTTTTTCCCAATCCATTCTTTCTTTGGGTTCTGCGACTTCTACTGCTGGCATAATATTCTCCTTATCTAAAGTATCAAAATTTAAAACGATAGTATCAAGATGAAAAATCTAAAGTATCTAAACACTAAAACAAATAAACTTACTCGCTTTGGTTATTTCCGCTCTTGGCTTCCAAATATTCTATTGGATTTCCCTCCTCATCATAATCGGAAGTCGGCTCTAATCCACTCACTTGTGTTTCTTGCAGCAAATTCTCAAAATAAGCTTCATTAAACGCCCTAATTTCATCGGGAGTGTATTTCTCGTATGGATTAAATAGCTTAAGCGGTTTTTCCTCTGCTACTAATTTAGAATCTTCAGTCGGCATTTTTGCTCCTTTAAAATTTTTTAGCCTACATTCATTATAAACATAGGCTAAAGTAAGTCTAAGTTCAATAAACTTACTTTAACCTATTGCCATAAAGCTTTAAGGCTTTATGGGTTTTCAGATTCCTCATTCTTATTTTTAATTTCTTTGATAATATCTTTAATTGTGTTGATTGGAATTTTGTTTTCTGTTATTAGATTCCTCATTTGTTCTATCTTAATTTCGGTTGGTGTTGTATCTAAATCATCTGGAGTTGCTAGGTGGAGCAAGAAAGTTTTATACCCCTCTTTTCCTAACTCTTTTTCAATGTAAGCAATTTTATCTTTTGAGGTGAGTTGGGCTTGTTCTACCTCTGCATTTTCTAATTCTAATTTTTCCTCTTTCTGCGGATTTTCTGTATTTATAGATTCCATTGCCTTATTTTCTATGTTTTCTTGTGCTTGTCGGATAATTTCTTGTTTTTCCTCTTTTGTGAAAGGTTGAATGGTGTTTAACACTTCTTGTTCTTGCGATTCTTGTTTTACTTCTTCTTGTCTTTTTCTGCTTGCTAGAATTTGTCGTGCTTTTTCCTCATTTTTATCTACAACGACTTGCATATAAGGATTTACTTTACTTGCTTTAGGCTCATTTTTTTTAGCCTGCAATGGATTCTCATTGACAATCTGCACATAAGAATTTATTTTGGCAGTTTCTGTGGATTCTTTTTCTTTCTCTGTTTCTTGTAATTCTTTTTTGGTCTGCTCTATTTGTGCTTTTTCTAATTCCTCATTAGATTTTAGAGGAATCTTATCTGCGCCTTTCCATTGTGGATTTTTAAACCAATAATTTACTTTTGCTTTAATGGGGTGTTTGACAAATCCACGCACTAAAATTAAAATATCTGTATTGGGCATATTTAAAATATCTTGTGCTGGGACAAGCTCATACCCCTCACTTGAAGTAGAATCACTAGATTTGATTAAATCTAAATTGCCTTGCGAGCGTGAGATTTTCTTTCGTGTAAATTTACCTATCATTTTGCTTAATTCTTCTGCATCTTTTGCAGAGTTCATTGTAAAGACAACTTGATAGCCTACATTACTTCGTAAAATATTCAAATCATCTTCACCATAATATTTTTTAATCTGCTCATAGCTTTGTGTGATATAAATGGGAATCAATCCATAACTTCTACAAAGCGCAGGAGCTTCTAGCAAGAAAGGCATTTTTCCAAAACGCACAAATTCATCACCAATAAAATAAATGAATTTATTGGGGTCAGCATTTCCTTCCCCGCTCATCAACTTTTTAAACATTGTCTCTACAAAGATTCTAATGAGTGGGGCTAAAATGTCAATATCTTCTGTTTGAATCACAATGTAGCAACTAATTTTTTCCTTTCTTAAATCGTAATAATCAAAGCTCATTTTTGCGGTGGCATTATCTACATTGGGATTTTGAAACACAGCCATAAAAGTATCAAAGGTAGATTTCACACTTGCAAATTCATTGTCTGCGACAATCGTATAAGCATTGGCTTGATTTCTTGTAATGTCGTGCAAAGTTTCATCATTTGCAACTGCTTTAAAAAAGGCTTTACTTGAATCTTTAGAGAGGTCTCTTGTAATTTTTTGTGTAAATTCATTTTGTGTCGCTAATCCAAATTGCAATTTAATGTCGTCAGGGATTTCATCATAAAAATCTTTTTTAGGAGCTTGAGCAATTTCACCTAAACTTGTATGTTTATTCTTTTGCATAAAATAAGTAGCAAAGAAAGTAAATAATGTTTTAGCACTTACAACCCAATGGTCGTTTTCTTTCCCTTTTTCACCTATGAAAATTGTTCCTGCAATTTGGTCTGCAAGTTGCTTCATTTTCACATAATCCATATCCGCAATTACTTTTCTATCAAAAGGATTAAAAAACATTGTATTTTCATCTGGATAAAGGGGGGAGAATCGCAAAATTCTATTCCCAAATTTTTCTTGTCTATATCCTGCACTAAGATAAAAAAGCTCCCCCTTAATATCTAAAACAACAACAGAGCAAGGGAGACTAAAGAGATTGGGCAAAGCAATAGAGGCGGTTTTTCCTGTTCCGGGAGGAGCTACAATCAAACAAGATAGCGGGCTTACACATCTTAAAAATTGTTCTATTTCATCGGGTTTGTTTTTGAGTTTTTCTATAAAAGTTTTTTTCTTATACAAACAACCTAACATTAAGCCTTGTTCGTTATTAATTCCCATTTTTTTATAATCTTCTTTTTTGGCAAAAGAGGCATTTCCATAATCTTCTAAGCTTTTTTCATTATAAATAATAAAATAAACTATTAAAACAATTAAAGGCATAAGAGCAAAAAGAATGGTTAAATAAGCTTTAAATTTTAATTTGCCACTCGTTAAATTTTGAAGTAATAAAAGTCCTGTATGAAAAACATCTGTAAAATTAGGATTAAAAATATATTTTACAGAAGAAAAGAAAAGCACGATTCCAAGAACAATGCAAACAAACAACCCTAAGAGCCACTTTTGTAATGTTATTTTTTTATCCATTTTTGCTTACTCTCCTGTATTTTGATTTTTTAAAGAGATTGTGGATTTTGTCTTTTTTTAAAACTTTTTTATATTCTGTAAGAATGCTTTTAATTTCATTTATATTGCTAATAATGCTTTCTATTTGATTGTTTAAATCTTTTCCCGCATTAAGATGATAAGCGATTTGATTGATATTGTTTCCTATGCGGTGAATATTGTCAATGAAAGTTTTATTAAGCATAATCAAATAAGCAATATTTTTGCTTTCTTTAGAATCATCCTCCCTGAAATAACATTCTTTAATCATCTCTCTAATAATTGCATTTTTTGTAATACCCTTGCGATTCTTTAAGCTTTGTAGCATTTTTTGGTCGTCTTCATTGAGATAAAACCCTACTCTTGTGCTTTTAATTTCTTTTTCCATTTTGCTACTCTATGCTATTAATGTCTATTTCTTTGAGATTTAGAATCTCTGTAATTACTCTTTGATTCTGTATGCGTTTGATTTGAATAATATAATCAACGCCACTTGCAATGTAAGAATTAAGCATTTTGGTGTCGGGGTTTTGTATTCCACCTCCTAGTGTTACATTAATTCCAATAGCTTTGATTGCGTCCTTTGGAGTGTTTGCGTGTAGTGTGCTTAGATTCCCCTCGTGTCCTGTGTTTGAAGCCCTAAGGAAAGGCAAAGTATTTCTTGTATCAATTTCTCCTAGTAACAATCTATCGGGTCTTAACCTTAAGGCATTATCTATTGCCATTTTATAGCTGTATTTATTTGTTTCTACCTTTGGAACTGCGAGTTGCAAAATATTCTTATTTACAAGAGATAATTCTTGAGAATCCTCTATGGTTACAATTCTTTCATCGGGGTCTATTTCACTTGCTAAGGCATTTAAAAAGCTTGTTTTGCCTGTGCCTGTTCCTCCGCTAATTAAAATACTTTTGTGGTCTCTAACAAGTTGTTTAATCCTTTCATAATCCCAACCTTTTTGGGTGCAATTATCGCTTAAGACGAAATTTTCTAATGCAAAACGCTGATTGCTTGGAATCCTTATAGAAATTCCTATTTTTGAATTGTATAAAACACTTTCGTGTTGCGCTTGTAGTCTATATCTTAGATAAGGAGCTGGTAATTCACACGATAAAGTAGGATTATCTTTATTAAAGTTTAATCCTCTTCTTGTAGCTAACTCTTTGACAAAACTATCTAGGAAAAAAATATTGAGTTTCTCATCTTGTATATATTCCCATTGTGAGCCTTTATCAAGGCATATCTCAAATTCTCTATTAATGATTAATTCGTTGGAATTTCCATTTTGCGCCCTATCTAAATATTTATCCAAATAAGTAAGCAATGTCTTTAAAATCCCGCTAATATCTTGCGATTCTTTAATCATTTCAATATTTGTCATATTCTAAACTTTCTACGCACTTTTCTCTTTTGTTTTTTGCTCTAAAGAGAGGATTTCTTCTAATATTTTTTGTGCTTTTAACTTTTGTCCTGTGAGTTTTACTTCGTCTCTTTCAATTTGTTTTACTAATTTTGCAAGAGATTCCTTTTTTCTCTCAAGTAATTTGTCGTTTTGATACATATTGCTAACAAACTCTGTTACATTTTTAAAATCCATACTTTCTCCTTATTTAAAATATTGCGTCATAATCTCGTTTTTCTTTGGTTTTGGAAACCAAATGTGATGCGTTGGCACAATAAAGATTCTGCTGCCCGCTTTAATCTCTATTACAGGCTTGATACTTTTTTGTTGCGCTAGAATTTCTTGCACGATTGCACTCAAATCGGTTTGGGTTTGATTGTAAATGGAATCGCTGTATTGATTGGAATTGCTATTGTTATCGCGCGTAGCAATGGAAAGCAATAACACATTTGTAAGCGTGGAAAGCGTGTAAGGAATCCCGAAGCGTTGCCACATTCTACTATTTAAATCACCCTCTGCTCCACTTCTACCCATAGAATCTGATGTTTTGGCATTAGTTAATAAAATATTCACGCCTTGAGGAGTGATGATTTCTCTCCATTCTATTTGCAATCTTGCGTGTCCTGTGATTTCACTACTACTTTGATAATAACCAATCGCCTTACTGCCTCTTGGAATCATTACCGCTCTTCCCATTGTGGCATAAATATCCTCTTCAATCTGCGCACTTACAATCCCTGCTAAATCACTTGAAATTGCTGTTGTAAGTGTTGCTGGTATCAAACGCCCTGCTCGAACCATTCTAAAGAGTTTGTGTTCATTGGTTGCATTGTCAATATTTTCTTGATTGGAAAAAGAATCTACGCCATAAGGATTCGCACCCTGTGAAAAGTAGATTTCTTGAGAACCTCTTTCTGCAAGAATAGAATCACGCAGTAAATTATCCATTCTTTGCTGGGGGGTAAGATTCACTTTCTTTTTAGGTGCGCTCTGTTCTAATTCCCTTTTTTTAGTTTCTACTTTCTTTTGGGTTTCTGTGATTTTTCTTTCAAACTCTTCTTCCTTTTTTCTAAGTTCCTCTTCTTTATCTATTGTAGATTCAGAATTTTTAATTTCATTATTTTTTTCAATTTGCACCACTTGATTGGGATTTGGCTTTTTTCTATAAGTATAATCATCTAGTGGAAATTTGGAATCAAAAAGATAATCCAAACTCTGTTGATGAATCGCCTTTTGCTCTTTTAAAATATTTTCACTAGGATTAGCTAAAACCAAAAAGGGAGAAAGAGTTAAGGCAATCAATGGAAGTTTTTTCATTTTACAGCCTTTTGTTCTTGTTTGTTTGGTTTTACTTTCTCTTCCTCTTTTACTTTTTCAATGCAAACATAGGATTCTCCACTCCATATTGTCCATTTATCATTTCTACTCTCCGCAATAATCCAATCGCCAATGACTTTTGTTTCAACGGGTGTATCGCGTTTATCAATGACTGCAAAAATTGCTGGAATTTTGCCATTTTGTTTTTTCTCGTATTTAAAATAAGTGAAAGTATCATCATTAAAGACTTCACTAGGAATTAGCCATTCATTGTATTTTTTGGCTTTTTTGATATAAGAGAAATCCATTTGTTCCCTCTCCACTTTCATTTCTGCAATCCCCTCTTTAATGACAAAGTATTTTCTAGCTTCCTCTTCCATTTGCTCTTGCGTTAAGATTTTGCTTTCATCATCAAGAATCTTTACAAGCAAGTTTGGCAATTCTTTGTTTTTATAGTCAGTAGAATAGAGGAAAAAATTATGGATTTTTTTATCTTTTGTAAAAATCGTCAAATTCGTATCAATACCGATTAAAAAAGGCTTTATGCTGATTGCATTGGGCATATTGGGTATTTCTTCTACTTTATATCCACTTTGGTCTCCTAAAATATAACTTTCCACTTCGCTTTCAAAAATAATCGTGGTTGCCATTGTGAAGCGTGTGCGTATTTTTTGTGTTTTATTCTCTTCGTAAGGAATTTGTATTGTGTTTTCAAATCCTGTATATTTTTTCTCTAAAAACTTTTTTTGCACCGCTTTTAAATCTTTGTTTCTTACTGCTTGTTTCATTAAAAGCAACTGCTCTTCAGTGTATGCTGGAATCTCTTGTGAATATTGTTGTTCATATTGCATTTGTGGAGTAGCATAATGATTCGTATCTGGATTAGTGTTATGAATGCTCACATTATTGGCAATGTATTTATTTTTATCTTCTATGGTAGGCTTTTGTGCAAACAAAGATTCTCCGCTTTGTTGTCTTGTTGCCATTATTCTATCCACTTCTTCTTGTCGCTCTTGCATAATGTCTTCTATTGCAGCTTGGTTTAAAGCATTTGGGTTGGCAAACAATATGTTTTGAAGTAAGATAGTAAAAATTATTAATTTTTTCATTTTTTCCCCTATTGTGCGATTGTTTTCATTGTTCCATCTTTTTCAATATTAACTTTGCTTAAGGCATATTCATAAACAATAAACCCTGTGGGATTTAATGGAATCGCATTTTCCTTAATCTCTTTTGGTTCGAATCCAAATTTCAAAGTAGCCTTATAGCGTTGATAGCCTGTTTGTAATTCTCCTTGTCTTTCTTTTGCGATAAATTCTATGGTTGCGACATCTTGACTTAGAATTTGGCTATTAATAATTTCAATCTCTCGGTAGAGATTCTTTGTTTGATAGATTGAACCACTTTGTGTTACTGCTTGTTGAAATACCTTATAGACTTTGTTTTCACTTTGAAGTGCTACTTCCCTATAACGCACATCATCATCAATCCGATTGATTGTTTCTCGCTTAATCACATAGCCCGCTAAAAGAGATTTTAAAAGCGCAATGTCGTTGCGCACATTAAAACCTTGTGTTTCTATTCTAAAAAAGCTACCTTGTGGCTCTGAAAAGAAAACCAAATAAGGTTTTGTCTCTTTAAGTGGCATTAAAATCGCAAGTGAAAAAAGGGCTAAAAATAATAATCCACTTAGAATCACAACTAAAATAAAAAGAATTTTTGTAATATTTTTTTCCAACTGAAAAATATAATTTGGGTCTTTTAAATTTATCATCTCTAGCCTCTATCTTTCTGTAAGATTTCTATATCATAACAAGCGCAAGGGCTTTGTTTGATAGCGTGTTTGCTGCTACAAGCACTCAATACCATACTTGTAATTACTAAACTTAAAACTAAAATCTTCTTCATCTATTGCTCCTTAATAATCTTCATCGGGCATTCTATGTCCTCTTATATAAAGCTCTCGCCACTCTTTTTCTCCATAAGCTCTTTTTAATGCTTTAAGATTCTTCACATCTCCAGCGTCTGAACTAAAGACATTCAAATGTCCCTGCAATCTTGATAGATTCACATCTAAAATGGCAGAATAATCCCCTCTTTTTAGTAGAATCTTGCGCTCTGTTGGATTGGTCTTATTCAAAAATGAGATTTCATTACCTGTAAGATTTGCCATTGTGCGTAAATCCTCTAAGGTTTGCTCGTTTTTGGTAGGGTAAATTAAAAAATTCACCATATTATTAATAAAAGAACTTCCTTTGGGAATGTTTTTAAAAAATCCAATGTCTTGTGTCGCTACCATTACCGAACCATTGATTTTTCTAACCTCCAAAATTGCTTCTAGTAGCTTTTCACGCATAATCTCATTATTCAAATAATCTTTTAACTCATCTACAAACACAAAGAACCCTTTATTTGTAGCTTTGGCATTGTTAGAGAGTTTATGAAAAATGTAAAATGCCATAAGCCCTGCTAGTGTCTTATCCTTGATGATTGCGTCCATATTTAAAATAGAGAGTTGTTCTTTAAAGTTTAGTGCATCTTCTTGGTGGTTAAAAATGGAATCCAAAAAGGGTTGATATGCCATTTTTAAATCCAATTTGCTAGGGTCGTTTTGTGTTTCAAGGGAGTTATGAAACTCTTTAAAATTAGGGTGTTCCACCATTTCCAATCTTTTTAAAGTATCTTGGATATTGTTAATAGCTTGAGTATCTTTTTCATCAATTCCTATCATCATTGCTAACCACGCTCTTAAAAAGTTAGAATTTTCAGTTGTTCTGGCTAAAGAAAAGGGATTAAGTTTAAATCCTGCTTCATCGTCTAAATCGTGATACTCTCCGCCGATATATTTTGCAAAATTGTGCATACCACGCATTTTATCCATTGCAAAAATATTCACATCGTATTTAAAGAGATTTGTCATTAGGAATTGCGTTAGGGCAGTTTTACCTGTGCCACTTGCCCCAATAATCATTGTATGCCCACTTGCTTCCTTACCACTTGTTGCGTGAAAATTAAAAAAATATGGGCTTCCACTCAAGTGTCTAAAGATTGTAACAGGCGCATTTCCCCAACGATTTTTATTGAATCCCAAAATATCATTTTCTAAATTTATCATTGTGGCTAGATTAGAGCTTTGCAAACTTCTTTTTCTTGCATTTAAATTGCTTCTGCTTGGAAAGAAAGAGAAAAATAAAGGGGCAAGATTTAATGTTTCAGCAATCATTGCTAAATATTGATTTTCTAGCACACCTTTAAGATGATTGGTTTTCTCATTTAACTCTTCTAAATTAGGAGCGTGAATCAAAATGGAATAGCTTGTTTCTAAGAGTTTCTCTCTGTCGCTTCGTATATCTTGGTCTAGCGCATTAAGCATTTCTTTGGCTTCTTGCACTGCAAAAATTGCCTTATCTTTAATATGCTTTAAAGCCTTTTCTTTTGGCACAACCTCACAACTAATAAAAATGCTATACTCTATATTTTCTCTTAAAACCGCAGTGCTGATATTGCTTGAAATGTTTTCAGTTTCATAAGCTTTTACACTGATGAATTTAGCATAGATTTTTTCACTTGTTTGTGTAGGTTCTAATGGATTGTTATTCTCATCTCTTGGAATCACACTATTCGCCCTATTTGTATGAAAAATAATGTAATCCTTTTTAAATTCCACATCGCTTGTAATGTAGCAATCTGTTAAAAGCTCATAGCTATATTTTAGATTTGTTTTGCTCATATTTGCATAGGTTGCAAAAAAGTTAATCAACTCATCAGAGCTTAATATTCTTGGTTTAAATTCGTTAAGCGTATTTTTTACAATTTGCTTTATAGATTCTAGTGTATTTGCCTTTTGGTCTAAGCCATAGTTGATTGACTTTGTTTGTTTTTGGATTCTGTCTAATTCTATGGTAGAAATTCCATTCCCCTCTTCCTTTTCTTTAGTAAATTTGTCTTTAAATTTATTCAATTCTCCCAAAATTGCTTTGCTTTTAGTAGAGATTATAAAATAATAAACAATTTGGTAAGCTTCACGCAGATTTTCCCATTTATCTATGATTTCTTTTGCATAAGGGTTTTTAATTTCAGGCTTGATATAGTCTAAAAGAATTTTCTCTTTTTTGCAAACAATACTTACGGCTACATCATCGCCTAAAGAGGTAAAAAAGCGATTTCTTGCTTCACTTAATGAAAGTTCTTCTTCAGGAGTGATTGCAGAATAACTATAACCAAATAATTCAAATCCAATACACAAATTTTTATCACTGGTTACAATGATTTCCTCATTATATTTTTGCGCAATATTATTCTCCAAAGCCATAGAAAAAATTTTGGGTTGTAGAATCGTAAAAATACTATCGCCCTCTTTTAAAATTTTATTTATCAAGGAAAATAATTCAGTTTTTGAGGAATCTTTGGGAGGCTTTTCTTGTCGCTGATTTTTTGAAAAAAAATTTTTTAAAAAAGACATCATTTTACCTTTATTTTTTTATGCAAAATATTTTTTTGATTTGATTTTAAAACGCATTTTAATAACATCATAAATATCTTCATCAAAAAACTCTAATGTATAAAGCAGAGCTAAAATAATAATCGCAACAGGAATCGCATAAAGTTGAAACAAAAACCAAAGAATAAAGCTTATAAAAGCCCAAATAGTCCAAGAAGTAATACTCAAGCCTTTTGCTTTTGGTTTTTTTGTTAATTCTCTGTAACAAAATGAATTTAACACTGCTTATTCCTTTTAAAAATTAAATCAAAGATTTAGAGATTCCCCAAACAATTCCTAAAATCACAGAAACTGCAATAATGCCTTTGATATGCTCCATCATTCTTTCTTTGTTAAACATTACAATGATGAGCAAAATCACAAGCCATAAAATCCCAATCACACTGACAAAAGTATTTACCATAGAGGCAATATCACTTGCAGTATTTGTAACTTGCGTTTCAAACTCGCCTTTAAATTTTCCAAGTGCGCTATCGCTTGCACCAAAGACTGCCATAGGCAAACACACAACCAACAAAAACGAAATTTTTTGTAAAAAACTCTTAAGCATTTACGCTCCTTTTCTTGAAAGATTTGAGAAATACTAACAACTTTTTTTTCATTATCAAAAACATATTTTTGCGGAAAGAGTTTTGAAAGAAATTGCGATAAATTAGGAGTTTAAAGGCTATTAATTTGCTTAAAATATTTTTAAAGTGTTACAAGCAATTTTAAAAAATATTGCTTTGCAAGAATCAATATAAGATAGTTACAAGAGGTTTAAAAAATCTTACAAATTCCGCAAATAAAATTTTGCAAAAAATTTTAAATTCTTATTGCAAAGAAATTTAAAACATAGTTACACTAAGATTCTAAAAAACAATGCTAAAATATTTTAAAAAAGATTACACTAAGACTTAAACAAAATTGCATTTGGATTCCAAAAACAAAACAAAAGAATTTTAAAAAAATATTGTAAGAAAATTTCAAAACTTTTTCAAAGAATTTGGCGATAAACTTTTTTATTTTTCTGAAAACTTCATTTTTGCAAAAAAATCTCTTTAGAAATGCCCTATTCATAGGCATTGATAAAGACTTTTTTTCTAAAAAAGCATACATTGGAAGGTTATCCTGCAAAAAATATTGTAATGATTGTTTAAATTAATTTTGATTAGAATATTTTTTAAGCAAGTTATAGAAAATATTTTTAAGGATTCTTGTTTTTGGCTTTGCATTATTTTCCAACTTTTAGAGAATTTAAAAAGCAGAAAGAGAAAGCACTATTTTTTGATTTTGAGGAAATTAAAGCAAAAAAAGTCAAGCAGCAATCTAATAAAAAAGGGATAGAGAGTTATCCGCAAAATCATTTTATCTATTTGTTTAAAAATATTAAAGGAGATTCCTCTTATACACAAAAACAAGCAGTAATAAAAAACATTTCAAACTTAAACAAAAATGGATTTAAAAACGCACTCAATTATTGCATTAAGCATAGCGAAAAATTCACTTGTTATGATAGTGAAAATAATGAGCTAACAACACCCGAAGTTTTAAAAAAATGGGAGAAAGACTTTGGCACAAATACAAATTCAAAAGATGTGTGGCATTTAGTTTTTAGTATTAAAGAGCAAGATTCTTTTGTTAGTCGTTCTTATTTGATTCAATCTGCCATTGAAACAATCAAAAAGAATCTCCCCTTTAATGATTTTGTTTTTGTTCCACATTGGCATCAAAACAATCCCCATATTCATATTTTACTCAATAAAAGAAATCAAATCACAGAGAGAAAAATTCACTTCAAAGATAGAGAGGAAATTAGAAATTTTTTCAATCATTTGCGCAATGATTTTGCCACTGCTTTAAACCAAAGAGGCTACAATTATAAAAATACAATGAAGTTAGAAAATGACTTAGAACAAAACCTCAAAGACTTAGAAAAAATCAATCTAAATTCTAAAATTGCCTTACTTAATGTTTTAGAATCACAACGCACTTCCCTAGACAAGAAAATTGACAATTTGGAGAAAAAAAGACTAAATTTAAGAAAACTTATTTGGGATTTAAGAGTAGAAAAAAAGAATCTTATTGTGGAAGCCTTAAAGAATCAAATGGATAAGAATAAAATCTATTTCCAACAATTCAAAGAAGTCAAGAGATTAAACGAGAAATTGAATTTTTTTTATAGCAATTACAAAGACATAGACGCAGAAATTTCAAAACTTAAGCGTGATAGAAATGTAACAGATAATTATATGGAATTAGAAAAATCTTTTTCTAATGATTGGGCTTCCATTTTTGAAAAAGAAAAATACTTAGAATTTTTGAAAAAAAATTTTAAAAGAAAGAATCTCCCCAAAAAACAACAAACACTCTTTAATCTTTTTGAAAAAGAAATAATATTACAAAAACAATCTGCCAATGATTTTACTTTAGACTACATTAAAACCAATCTCAAATATTCTAAAATATTTGGAGAAAAAGCCAATGCTTTTAAACTCCTAGAAATGCAAAAAATTCTCGTAAAATGTTCCATAATGGCGATTAGAGGAGAGGTGCATATTTCTTATTTGGATAAAATTAATAAAAACATTTCTTTTTTGGATAAAACTTTAGAGAAAAAATACCAATTCTTAGAAAAATATCTCAAAAGCAAACAAGAAATTTCGCTTTTTAACTTTAAAGAATTTTCCACTCTTTCCAAAGCTTTAGAAAAAAATAATGCAGAATTTTTAAAAGAGCTAGAACAAAAGATTAAAAACAAATCTCCACAACAAATAAAAGAAAAGAATCAAATCATTTCCAGCAATAAAGACCAAGAGAATCCAAAGGAGATTTCAAACATCAAAGAGAATCTTTCACATTTTCTTTGAGACTAAAACCACTCCCGCTTAAGTGGCTTTAGATTTGCAAGGGATTTAAGGCTTTTATAAGCGGAAGTGGCATAAAATCACAAAGGTTTAATAAATGATTGCTTACCTAGCTTTTACGGCTAGGATAAGCAGAAGTATCACAACTAAAGCAATTATCATCTCTGCCATTAAGCCCTCCTTTTTAAGAAAAGCCTAACCTTAAATCCGCACATATTATACAAGCTTTTTGCTTTAAGTGTCCTTATTTAAGCCCTATTTTTAGGGATTCATTCTTAATTTGTAGATAGAATCTCTTAAAAATTTATTCCTCCTCACCTAAAATACATTGCAACACTTTTTTATACGCGGACAATTTAGCTCTAGCCTCT